>JAYVHR010000033.1:0-6127 GCA_043771075.1 Bacteriovoracaceae bacterium | reverse complement strand
AATCATCTGCTCGTGCCAGCAACCGATGACAACAGCACGCTTGGGGTGATGAGAAACGGCTTTTTCTAAAAGTTCCTGATCTTCACGCTCGAAGCGGTAAGTTGAAATCAGAGCTTTTACAAACAGCCATGCCAAATTCTGTAGAAATAAGTGGATCATGTTGGGAACCAACAGGGCCGCAAAGCGGCCCTGTTTTTATGCCCCACCTTCAGAGCGGGATTTTTCGTAATAAGTAAATGCGGCCTTGAGATACTCACGGTTCATGCGCGCGATGTGCTCGATAGAAATTCCTTTCGGGCAAGTCGCCTCACATTCAGCGTGAGTCGTACAGTTACCAAACCCGAGTGTATCGTGAGTGTGAACCATATTGAGTGAACGGCGCGGAGACTCTGGCTGACCCTGTGGAAGAAGTGCGAGCTGGGAAATTTTCGCTCCCATAAAAAGCATTCCTGAACCATTCGGACAAGAAGCAACACAAGCACCGCAACCGATACAAGCTGCTGCATCCATCGCTTCATCAGCGATTGGTTTAGGAACGAGAATTGCGTTTCCGTCCTGAGCGTTACCAGTGTTAGCAGTTACAAATCCGCCGGCCATCATCACTTTATCAATTCCAGAGCGATCAACCACCAGGTCTTTCACAATCGGGAATGCTTTGGCGCGGAAAGGTTCGATGACGATGGTGTCGCCATCTTTATAAAGTCTCATGTGAACCTGACAGGTCGTGGTGTTTTTGTAACCACCGTGCGCTTTTCCATCGATCATCATCGAGCACATTCCGCAAATTCCTTCGCGACAATCGTGATCGAATGCGATTGGATCTTCACCTTTCTTCACGAGCTGATCGTTAAGAACATCGATCATCTCGAGGAAGGACATATCAGGTGATACTTGCTCCACACGATAATCAACGAGCTTCCCCTCGGTAGCACCAGTTGGTTGACGCCAGATTTTCAGATTAAGAGTCATATTTCCAGTAGCCATAATTTTTGCTCCTTACTTGTACGAACGGGTAGCGAGTTTCAGGTTCTCATACACTAACTCTTCCTTGTGACGGATCGGACTGGAGTTTGTGCCTGTGAATTCCCAAACTGCGGCGTGGGCATATTGCTCATCATCGCGTTTCGCTTCGTTGTCTTCAGTTTGATATTCCTCGCGGAAGTGACCACCACATGATTCTTTTCTTTCAAGAGCATCGAGCGCCATCAGTTCGCCGAGTTCAATGAAGTCTGCGACCCGCTGAGCTTTATGAAGCTCAAGGTTCATGTTGGATGTGTCCCCTGGAACATTGATGTCACTCCAGAATTCTTCACGTAGTTTTCTGATTCCATCGATCGCTTTCTTAAGTCCTGATTCGCTACGGCTCATCCCAACGTAATCCCACATGTAGTGACCGAGGGCCTTGTGGAATTCATCAGCGGTGCGTTTCCCTCTGACCTTGAGAATTTTATCTGTCTGAAGGCGTACCGCTTGTTCAGCATCTTTAAATGCGTTGTCTTCAACTGTGACTTTTTCAAGTGGAGTGGAAGCGAGGTAGTGCCCGAGAGTGTAAGGAATAACGAAGTAACCATCGGCCAGTCCCTGCATGAGTGCAGAGGCACCCAGACGGTTAGCACCATGATCAGAAAAGTTTGCTTCGCCTAGAACATGGAGTCCTGGAATGGTAGATTGAAGATTGTAATCGACCCAGAGTCCACCCATTGTGTAGTGAACAGCAGGGTAGATCATCATGGGTGTCTTATAAGGATCATCTCCGACAATTCTTTCATACATCTCAAACAGATTTCCGTATTTACCTGCAATCGTCTCGCGACCATCGCGTTTAATGGCATCACGGAAGTCGAGATAGACCGCCTGCTTCGTAGAACCTACACCGAGTCCATCATCACAACGGAATTTCGCCTGACGGGAAGAAACGTCACGAGGGGCAAGGTTTCCGAACGAAGGATAAATGCGCTCGAGATAGTAATCACGCTCTTCATCAGGAATTTCTTCCGGCTTTCTTGTGTCGTCTTTTTTCTTCGGAACCCAAACCCGTCCGTCGTTACGTAGAGACTCAGACATGAGAGTCAGTTTTGATTGATAGTCACCATGAACCGGAATACAGGTCGGGTGAATCTGAGTAAAGCAAGGGTTCGCAAACGCAGCACCCTTTTTATAACATCTCCACACTGCTGAGGCGTTTGAGTGCTTAGCATTGGTAGAAAGGAAAAACACGTTACCGTATCCACCGGTGGCGAGGATAACAGCATCTGCTGCGTATCTTTCAAGTTCACCAGTAATAAGATTTTTCACGATGATTCCGCGGGCCTTACCATTAACAGTTACGAGGTCCATCATCTCGCGACGATTGAACATCTTGATCTTGCCCTTCGAAACCATTTTCATCATACCGGAGTAAGCACCAAGAAGGAGCTGCTGGCCAGTTTGTCCGCGGGCATAGAACGTGCGCGATACTTGAGATCCACCGAAAGATCGGTTATCAAGATATCCACCGTACTCACGAGCGAAAGGAACACCCTGTGACACCATCTGATCGATGATGTTATTCGAAACCTGGGCGAGACGATAAACGTTTGCTTCACGCGCGCGATAATCTCCGCCTTTAATGGTGTCGTAGAAGAGTCTTTTTACTGAGTCACCATCGTTGGGATAATTTTTCGCAGCATTGATACCACCCTGAGCGGCGATCGAGTGAGCGCGGCGGGGAGAATCCTGAATACAGAAAGAGAGAACGTTATAACCAAGCTCGGCGAGAGTTGCGGCAGCAGATCCACCGGCGAGGCCCGTTCCTACAACGATCACTGTGAACTTTCTTTTGTTCGCAGGATTGATGAGTTTCATTTCAAACTTATGCTTGTCCCATTTCTGTTCAATCGGGCCGGCAGGAATTTTTGAATCTAAGTTAATAGGCATATTACACTCCCTTCATGTGGCAATAAACCGCGAGTAAAGCAAACCCGCCGGAAACTGCGATCGCATAAAGATAACCAAGACGTTTCACGTTCTTGAAATATTTTCCGTGATTCCAGCCCATGGACTGAAACGCAGAAGCAAAACCATGTGATGTGTGAAGAGCAGCGGCAGTCATCGCGACCACGTACCACACTACCGCACCGACACTCCGGAAATATTCCATCGTTGTTTTGTAGATATCGCGCATCTGCACGCCATCAACCACTGTTGTGTAGTGAGTGCCGAACTTGAGATTCATGAGATGAAGAATGGTGAAGACGAGAAGAATTAATCCAGTCCATGGCATTGTCTGCGACATAAAAGTTGTTCCGCGACCGGTATTCTTTTTAACTGCGTACCTCTTCGCTCCACCACGGGCCTGAACGTTTTCAATGTTCAGTTTGATCGCAAGTCCGAGGTGAACTAAAAAGATCACTGCAAGTACGGCTTCGATAACGTAGAGAAGTCCGCCGAGAGAGAAAAGCTTATAAGCGTAAAGGTTGAAGGCATCCGGACCGACCACAAGAAGTAAATTTCCTAAGAGGTGACTCACAAGAAATCCGCACAAGAGAAGACCGGTTACGGCCACCAATTGTTTTCTTCCGATGGAAGAACCGAAGTAATGATTAACAGCTGCTGCCATCATACAAAGATCTCCCTTAATGGATTAAAAAATTGAAGAAAAAAGACTGAAAAATTAATGGTTTTAGACTACCAAATTTGCACAACTTGTCAGTTATATAATAAGAATCTTTGACGGGTTGACGCACGGCTAATCAGGCTTTTTTTACGGCCTCGTACATCTTCAATGCCTTTAAGCGATTTAGTTCGTAATTCACGATGGGCGCAGGGTACCCCGGAACATTTTCTGGACGATGAATTTCTTTATTCGAAAGAGATTTTAATTCCGGACACCATCGACGGATATATTCCCCTTTCGCATCGAACTTCTCACTTTGAGTATAGGGATTGAATATCCGGAAGTAGGGCTGGGCATCGCAGCCTGAGCTGGATGACCATTGCCAGCCGCCATTATTTGCAGCGAGATCAAAATCAAGCAGATGTTCAGCGAAGTATTTTTCGCCTTTTTGCCAGTCCACTAAAAGGATTTTAATAAGGTAGGAGGCCACAATCATGCGGAGGCGATTATGCATGGTGCCCGATTCATTCAGGCATCTCATGGCTGCGTCGACAATCGGCACACCTGTCTGACCTTCGCACCATTTTTTGAAATGCGATTCTGTTCCCTGCCAATTGATTTTATCGTATTCTTTTTTAAAGGAGCCTGTTGCGACGTGGGGAAACTGATCCAAGATCATCTGATAAAAATCACGCCAGACAATTTCCGACAACCAGGTGGAAGCACCGTCGGATCTTTTTGAAGCAGCAGCTCGAATCAGATCCCGCACTGAAATGTTACCGAAGCGGATGTAAACGGAAATATAAGATGTTCCATCAACAGCTGGAAAGTTTCGCGCATCTTTATAATCAGAAATCACTTCTGCGAAGCGCTTAATCCGCTTAAAAGCTTCTTTCGTGCCACCGGGCAGGATGGAAGGATTTTCTTTGAACCCGATCACCTTGTACCAGTCTTTTCTGAGTATGCTTGCGGGGTTTTTAAACTGCCGGAGATTTTTCAATGTGCACTTATATTCAGGTATATTTTTATTATTCGACTCAAATTGATGGAGCCAGTTGTTCTTATAAGGAGTGAAGACCTTATAGGGAGCTCCTGAGCCATTCATGATTTCCTGGCGCTCAAAGAATACGCTGTCCTTAAATTGATGAAAGCCGATTTTCTTTTTTTCCAGCTTTCCCCTCACTTTTTCATCGCGCTCTTTTGCATACGGCTCATAATCCCGGTTGCAATACACATCCGTCACATTTAGTTTTTCTGCGAACTTCGGAATTTCCTCCACAGGGTTTCCGTACAGAATGATTAAAGAAGAGCCTTTCTTGTTCAGTTCTTTTTCGATCTCAGCAAGTGATTGATAAATAAATGTGATTCGGCGGTCTGACTCATCTTCCAAATTATTAAGAATTTGTGTATCGAAAACAAATACGACAGTCGTAGTCCCATTTTCAAGGGCCATTGAAAGAGCGTGATGATCATGAAGCCGGAGATCGCGGCGAAGCCAGCAGATACTATTAATCATACGCAAATTATGGCTTTAGAGATTGATTGTGTCACGCATGCACATCGAGTTGTTCAACATAAGTTCAGTTTCCAGGGGCTCTTTAGAAACAATTTTAAGTATTAAAACGACTGCGTTAGCAGTGCTTGTGACTTTATGGGTTCAATACATACTCGCTAACTTAACGTTTCGAACACTCTGATCAAAACTTTCTTCTTGATATAAGGCAAAGTTGGGTGGCTAGCCTGATCATTTAGGTATGTTGACTTGAATTCAAGCATCCAACTAGTTTCTACCGATCGATAACCTTCAACCTAACAAAGGTGGAAAAAAATGTTTAGAAAATCCAAAATCAATTTACTGCTGGTGCTATCGCTGTTGATGACATCAATAGTTCCAACAGGTGTACACGCTGAGACGTGGACTAATCACAAACCAACAAGTGCGAAATATAAAGAGGAGAGACTTGCGAAAATCTTCAACAAGTTCCGCTACGATATGTCAGTGGAATGGGATCAGAACGATGCATACTTCAAAGAGAATGCTGAGAAAGAACTTGAAATTTCCCTCAATGCTCTTAAATCAGAAGGCGTAGCTGAACAGGATATTCTGAACTATATGGAGAAGAATCTCCTTGATCAGAAAACACGTACTGAATATCAGAAATTAATGACTGCAATGAAGAAGCAGGGCCTTTCCGATCAACAAGCTGCCGTTCAAGCGCAGAAGTTTATGGAGAAGAGCTTTGCCCAAGGTGCAAGCTTTGGCGGAGGCGGCGGCCGTAGTTATGGTCGTGCCTGGATTGTAATTGGTGTCGTGATTGTGGTTGTTGTTACAATTCTCATCATCAGAAGTTGCCGTAAGAAACCTGATAACTCTACAACAGGTTCAACTGGAAACACTGGTTCTACAGGAACAACGGGTTCAACTGGAACTGATGGTTCGACTGGTACAACTGGTTCAACCGGAACTGATGGTTCAACAGGAACAACTGGTTCAACAGGAACAACTGGTTCAACCGGAACAACTGGTTCAAC
>JAYVHR010000032.1:0-2432 GCA_043771075.1 Bacteriovoracaceae bacterium | reverse complement strand
GAAGGTGAAACACTCGGTTTACTCGGTCCTTCGGGTACGGGGAAGTCAGTTCTTCTCCGTTCGCTCATCGGACTTGATGTCATTGATGAAGGCGAGATTATTTATCGCGGAAAGAGAATTGATCTGTATTCAGAAAAACAATTCTGCCAGGTCCGCACAAAAATTTCCTACTCATTCCAGAATGGTGCGCTCTTCGATTCCATTTCAGTTTTCGAGAATGTCGCCTACCCTCTCTTTGAACACACTAAATTGAAAGAGCATGAGGTTGAAAAAAGAGTCATGGAGATCCTTGAAGTGGTCAACATGGCAGACGCCCGTGACCTGAAACCAAGTGATCTCTCCGGGGGAATGCAGAAGCGGGTGGGATTGGCCCGCTCAATGGCGCTTCAGCCGGATATCCTTCTGTATGATGAACCTACCGCAGGACTTGACCCGATCAATGTCGAAATGGTGCTCGAGGTGATGAAGAAGTTCAAGACCAAGGGATATTCGGGAGTATTCGTTACGCACGATATTCCTGCGGCCCTGAAGATCTGCGATCGAGTCGTCATCCTGAAACAGGGCAAAGTCGGTTTCATGGGAACAATCAGTGAATTTGAAAATAGTAATGACCCATTTGTTCAGAGCTTTCTGACAGGACTTTAAGGAACAGATATGAGAACGCGGAAAAAAGACAAACAGAACCTGGTTAAAGTGGGCGCATTCCTGAGCGGACTCGCTCTGGTTTTGATGATCATGGTGGCCAGTATTGGAAAAGAGAATTCTATTTTCGAATCGAAAGTGCTGATCAGGGCACGAGTTTCTAACGTATCAAACTTAAAGCCCGGCTCTTATGTGGAACTGAAAGGAATTCAGGTCGGTTCAGTCAAATCCATCGAAATTGTCGATGAGGATGAAGTCGAAATCATTTTCTCCATGCTTGAAAAAGAACTGGTTTGGGTGAGGAAAGATACGACTGTGCTGATTTCAAACGCAGGTCTGGTCGGGGATAAATTTCTCGAGATAAAGGGTGGGTCGAAAGACGGTGGAAAGTTTGATCCGGAAAAAGACATCCTTAAATCCGAAGCTTCTTCCGGTTTTGCGGCCATCCTGACCAAGGGGGAAAATATCGCTGATGTCACGAACCGCATTCTCACGAAGGTGGATAATCTTCTGGTAAATATACAGGACGGGAAAAAAATTGTAGATACGATGGATTCCATCAGCCGCGCATCCCAGAACCTCGAGGCAATCACGAATGAACTCAAAAACGCTCACCTCGGAACCATGGTCAATAACGTAAACATGAGTATGGCAAAGCTTAACGGGGCATCCGGCTCGATGGAGCGGATCATGACAAGAATTGAGAAAGGACCGGGAACTTTGAACTCGATGATTTACGATGATTCACTTCATGAAGAGCTGAGGGGATTACTTGGCGGCGCTCAAAGAAATAAAATCATTAAGTACTTTGTTCGCGAGTCAATCAAGAACTCCGAAAAGAATCCTTAGTCGGGGATTTTAATGAAAATAGAATAGTCTTCATTGGCGTTAATAGCGCCTGTAAACTCCTTCAAGAGTTTCAGATTCATTTCCCGGGGCATGTTTCCCGCAGGATAATTGAGGATAAGAAGCCCTTCAGATTTCTCACCCTGTATACGTTCACGGATAATCTCCCTTAAAATCCCTTCTGGAAGTCTGGGCACCAAGTGAATTCCTCTCACCTTGGCAGGCGCCACTGGAACTTGTACACGATTTCCGGGAAGCGGGAAATAGCGGACATGATCTTTATTCATGAAACTGTAATATTTACGGTCGGAGTAAACGAGATAGGAAGAAGTAAATAGAAGTGAATCCGGAATGATTTCATGATTACTCAATTCTTTACTGGAAATAAACTTATTCACTTCCTTGCCGTTACTGAAATTGCGGTAAAAATCTTCTTTGTACATCCGTAGTCCCGACCATGCACCTGGAAGAAGAAACAGAATGAACATTGCCTTCAGTTTCTTATCCTCAGGATTAGTCTTTCTCCAAAGCCACATGCACCCGATGTACATGATTGGGAGGGCGCCGAGATGACGGAGAAAACTTCCAAAATAGATAGGCTTATAAAATCGGTAGGCGAAGATCAGAAACACCCCGGTTCCCAGCAGATAAACGAGCTCACGCCTCTTGCGGAAAAACCAAAGTGAAAGAAAAATAAACCCGAACCAGAATAGACTCAGGATGGACCTAGCATATGGATAAGTGTCAAAAAGATGCTCATTCCATGTATCAGTGGCGAGTGGAAAAAAGGCGCGGGCCACATCCCAGCTGCTTTCCTGGAAGCGCAGGAAATTAACATTCAGATCTTTTGTGGAAAGATTGAAACACTGGTAAAGACCACTAACTGGTAAGGCGTACCAGATGAAAATACAGACATAGGCAGCCGTAGCTGTGATCAGTTTCCA
>JAYVHR010000031.1:0-4502 GCA_043771075.1 Bacteriovoracaceae bacterium | reverse complement strand
AGATAGGTGAGGGAGAGGCCGCCCGGATGGAAGGCGAGTTTGTCGCTCAGAAAGTGAATACCTGACCCGTCGCAACAGGGGCCAGTTTTCCCTTGTGAGCACTATCCCATCGTGCTAATTTTCTTCGACATTCATCTTACATATTTTTGTACTCGCTCTTAGAAATTGTTCTAAGGGCTGTTAATCCAGGAGGAAATATGATCTACGAAACGGCATTTGTCGTTCGCCCGGACGCAACCGAAGAAGCTATCGCTTCTATCAAGACAGGACTTACTGAGTCCTTCAAATCTTTCGGTGCTGAAATTCTCGTCAACGATTCATGGGGAGTAAAAACTTTTGCTCAGCCAACTGAATCAGGTCTCAAAAAAGGGGCTTACCACTACTTTATGTACAAAGGTGCTGGTGACCTCAACGCTGAGATTGAACGTCGTTACAGAATTAACGAAAACATGGTTCGCTTCATCATCGTCAAACTCGGCGAAGACAAGCACCAGGAAGAAATCGTTAAAGGATACGCTAATCCAAACAACGCCAGAGTTGATCAGGCAGAGATGGATGAAGAAGGCGGATTCGGCGGTGGAGAAGATAAAGACAAGAAGATGCACTCTAAGCGCAAGTCTTGCTGGTTCTCTGCTAAGAAAACTTCACCAGACTGGAAAGATCCTAAGTCATACGCATGGCTCGTGAACGAGTTCGGAAAAATTTCTCCGGCGCGTATCACTGGTCTGACACCAACATTCCAGCGTCGTGCGAATGAGTCAATCAAGCGCGGACGTAACATGCTCCTCATCAGCTACCAGTCTAACGAGACTGCTCGCTAATTAAGGGTAAAAAACTGGTATGGATACAACCGTGATACAACCACCGCTATTGTCTAAGGGAAGACTCATCCTTCTGGGTACTTCTTCCGTTATTCTCTGCCTGAGTTTTGTCATGTCTGTATTTGCCCCTTTTCCGCTGGCCCTCGCTGTCATTCTTTACGGAAGGACACTCGGGTTTCTGACCGGACTTGCAGGCCTCGCCGCCGCTTTTGTGTTTGCTTATTTTATGTATCAGGACTTAACGCTTTTTTGGTTCTACGCGTGTGTTCTGGTTTTCGGAATTGCGATCGCAGAAATAGTCATGCGAAACATCAGTCCTATAAAAGGGATCGTTGGTTTCGGACTTGCGTTTATTCTCACCTTCGCCGGTATCGGGACTTATATCCTTAAGTCGCGCAACCAGTCGGTTGAGCAATATATTGTCCAGCAGATGGAATTGAGTAAGGACAAGATCGAGCAGCAGAAGAAAATCATTGAACAGAGTACAGATAAAGATTCACTCCAGGTGCTTCAGTTATTGGATCGTCCGGTACTTCTCGCAAGAGAATTGATCGAATCTTTTCCGTCGTACTTTTTCATGGGTGTCTTCCTCATGCTCTGGTTCAACATGTTCCTCGCACTGAAGAGCAGACGCCTGCTTCTTTCAGCTCAGGACTATCCTTACACTGAGAAGAATTTATTGAACTTCAAAGTTCCGTTCGAACTTATTCCTGTCCTGGTTGTGGGGTTTGTCCTCGCGATCTGGGGCAACGACATGGGTGCGCTGAACTGGGAGCCGGTAGGACTTACGATTATCAAATGCCTCGGGATTTTTTATTTTTTCCAGGGCTTTGGGGTCATGAGTGATCTTCTGACTTTCCTCGGGATCATGGGCTTCTTCCGCTCCATCATGGTGATGATTGTCATTCTCATGGCAAACTACCTGATCGCGGCTGCCGGACTGTTTGATAACTGGTTTGATTTCAGAAAGTATTTTGTAAAACGTAAAACTGATTTGGAATAATTTAGGAGAATATTATGAAAGTCATCCTTACTGAAAAAGTGAAGGCACTCGGAACGATTGGCGAAATCGTCAACGTTACCGCAGGATTTGCCCGTAACTTCCTTTTCCCAAGAAAACTTGCTCTTCTTGCTGACGAGAAAAACTCGAACATCCTCAAGGATAAGCAAAAAGGTCTCGCTAAGAAAATCAACGCTGAAAGAGACGTTGCGGTTGCTACCAAGACGAAACTCGAAGGTCTGACTGTTGAACTCATCAAAAAAGTCGGAATGAACGGCCGTCTTTTTGGTGCTGTCACATCTCAGGAAATCTCAAAAGAGCTCGAGAAACTCGGTGTCTCTGTTGAGCGTCGTCTCCTCACTGTCGATGGTTCCATCAAGTCTCTCGGGACTTACGATGTGAAAGCGAAACTCTTCAATGACGTAACTGCTACGTTCAAACTGAAAATTGCGATCGATGCTGTCATGGCCGCGCAGTTGAAGAAAGAACAGGAAGAAGCTCAGAAGAGAAATGCTGATAAGAAAGCAAAAGCAGAAGCCGCTAAGCTTACTGCCGCTGCTGAAGCCGAAGCTGCTGCCAACGCTGAATAATCCGCTTATTTAGTAAACATCCGGGGAGATTTAGTCTCCCCGGATTTTTACTTCTCTTACTTCTTTTTACACTCCCGGAATTAACTTTTTAGACTTTCCGCACATGAGATAGATTGATCTTATTCGAATCAATTCGCCCTCCGGAGTCCCATAAAATGGCACAAGAAAACCGCACAGAACTTCCGCATGATATTTCTGCAGAGAAAGCACTTCTTGGATGTCTTCTGATCGACAACACGAGTTTCGACGAGATTTCTGATATCAATCTTGAGCCTTCCGACTTTTATCATCCTCAGTACGCCATTATCTTCCAGGCAGTGAAAGACCTTCACATGGAAGCCTTGCCTTTCGATATCGTGACTGTTTCTTCGAAGCTGAACGATCATGGGAAACTCGAAAGAGTAGGAGGCCAGACCGGACTCATTACAATTTGCGATGAAGTCGGATCGGCCGCCAACGTTGAGCACTACGCCCGCCTCATTAAGCAGAAATCTGTTCTCCGCGAAGTGGTGAGAACTGCAACACGGGTTGTTCAAAGCGGAACAAATTTCAGCGGCAACATCGAAGACTTCCTTCAGGAAGTTGAGTCCGGATTCTTCAAGCTCACGAGTACTGCTAAAAATAATAAAATGGTTTCGATCAAACAGGCACTCTACGAGAACCTGAAAGAGCTCGAGAAACCTGCACGCGCCAAAGGCGAGATCAGCGGGATCACTACCGGCTTTCCTTCAATGGATAGAAAGCTTCTCGGTCTCCAGCCAGGTCAGCTCATTCTTATTGCCGCTCGTCCGGGTATGGGGAAAACAGCGTTCGCACTTAACTGGGCCGTGGCGGCCGCAAGACAAACCAATGCGGCAGTAGCCGTATTTTCTTACGAGATGATGTACGCCGAACTTTCCATGCGTCTTCTCGCGAGTGAAGCATGTGTGGATTCAAGAAAGCTCAAGACCAAAGAATTCAATGAAGTTGATCTTCGTTCGATTTCATCAGCGATCCAGCGCCTCTCCAATCTCAAGCTCTATATCAACGACGTCGGTTCAACCAACCTTATGGATATCCGTTCTTATTGCAGAAAGCTCAAAGCGGAGCAGGGTCTTGCGATGATCATCGTGGATTACCTTCAGATCATGCCGATGCATGTGAAGAAGCAAAACCGCGAGCAGGAAATCGCCGAACTCTCACGCGGATTTAAAATGCTCGCCAACGAACTCGGAGTGCCGGTTGTGTGTCTCTCGCAGCTCAATCGTTCAGCGGCCGCAAGAACAGATAAGAGACCCGCGCTCGAAGATCTCCGGGAGTCCGGATCCCTTGAGCAGGATGCCAACATCGTTTGTCTCATTCATCGTGATGAGTATTACACTAAAGAAGCTTCGACCAAGAAAGGCATCGCCGAAATCATCATCGCCAAGAACCGTAACGGTGAACCGGGTGATGTAGAACTCGCGTGGATCGGAAATCAGACGAAGTTCACAGAGCTCGCCGGCGGTGGTGCTGAGAAGTGATTTCCTCCCGCTTCCGCTGGAATGACTCCACCATACTTGAGCTCTCGCGCCCGAAGAACGCTTACATCTATTACCGCACAACAAGACACAATCTGATCTCGGGTTACCCGGAAACTTATCCGCTTCAAAAGTTTCTTGATTCATTAGAAAGTAAGATGCTTCAGGATAAAGTGAAGGGTCATCACGTCTATCATTTTCATTATGAGCTGGGCCTTATCCTCCAGGGCTCCGGACACGCGGTCGGGGATGATGTTCCGCTGGCGATCGAAATTGAATACGAGGGATCGCGTAAGATGCCGGTTCCGCAGACAAAACTCGAGGCCATTCCCCTGAAGTCTCTCGAACGTCCTACGTGGACTGAATACAAGGATGCTTTCCGGTATATTCAGGAACAATTGAACGCAGGGAACTGTTACCAGGTCAATCTCACTTACCCTTTTGATTTTGAGACTGAAGAAAGTATCGACCCGCGGGATATCATGTCTTTCTTCTTTTCCCGCCAGGGCCTGGGAGCGTTTGCTCATGCGACTCACTATCATGATCAGATGATTCTCAGTAATTCGCCTGAATGCCTTTTCCAGTATCGTGA
>JAYVHR010000030.1:0-2298 GCA_043771075.1 Bacteriovoracaceae bacterium | reverse complement strand
CGAGTTTGATCTTGATCTGAAGAAATTCGATGATGCTTCCTATCGTCTTGAATTTGTCGCTCAGGGATTTGAGGCCGAGGGCGGAAGATCCGTTTCCTCATCCGTCTCGGTTTATATTTCACCTGCTCCTCACGTGATTGGTTATAAGGCAGACGGCGATCTTAATTATATGAGACTCGGAGATAAGAGAAAAATCCACCTGCTTGCCCTAGATCCCTCGATGAAAAAAGTCGCGGTGAAAGGTCTCAAGGGGAAACTTATTGAGATAAAGTACATTTCAGTTCTCACGCAACAGGGGAACGGAACTTATAAATATCAATCGGTGAGAAAAGAAATCCCGTTCGGAAATCCCGGCACAGTGAATATCGGCGCCAGCGGGCTCAACATGGAAATTGATACCACGAAAGATGGATCATTCGTTTATGTGGTCTCTGACAATGACGGACTCGAATACGCGCGCATCGGTTACTCGGTCATTGCTCCTTCGGGACTGGCGCGGGGACTGGAGAAAAATGCAGAACTTCAGATTGCTCTCAATAAGACAGATTATGAAAAAGGCGAGGAGATAGAACTCCAGATCCGTGCTCCGTATACGGGCGCGGGCCTCATCACGATTGAACGCGGACAAGTTTACTCACACGTCTGGTTTAAGACAACGACTGAAACCAGTGTTCAGAAAATTAAAATCCCGGATGAAGTGGAAGGGAATGGCTACGTCTCCGTCGTTTTCCTCCGCTCGCTGGATTCCAAAGAAATTTACACCAGCCCTTTAAGTTACGGCGTAGCTCCCTTTACTATCTCGAGAAAATCGCGGATGACTGAAATTTCTCTCGAAGCCCCTGAAATTGTCCGCCCTGGTGACAAGATCAACATCAAATATTCCGCAAGTCGCCCGACTTCACTTGTTCTTTATGGAGTCGATGAAGGAATTCTTCAGGTCGCCGGTTACAAGCTGCCAGATCCCTTAAGTTTCTTTTTCACGAAACGTGCTCTTCAGGTCCAGACTTCACAGATTCTTGATCTCCTTTTGCCCGAACTTTCTATTTTCGAGGCACTTTCCTCTCCCGGAGGAGATGAAGGTGGAGATCCGGTCGCTCTGAATTTAAATCCATTCAAGCGCCGTCGCGATAGGCCGGTCGTTTTCTGGTCCGGCGTCCTGAAGGCCTCGGAGAAAGAACAGATTTTCCATTACGAGGTTCCTGATTATTTCAACGGCAGTATGAGGCTTATGGCCGTCGCTGCTGGCGAAGAGGCAGTAGGGAATCGTGCCATCGCTACCACCATCCGCGGCGATGTAGTGCTTTCGCCGAACGTTCCCACTTTCGTCACACCTGGTGATGAATTTGAAGTGAGTGTCGGTGTTTCCAATACCTCGGCCGGAAGTAAAGTCGGGAAAGATATCCGGCTATCGCTTGAAACTTCTGCGCATCTCGAAATCCTGTCTGCCAGGGAAAGTATCCTTGAGATCAAGGAAGGAAGTGAGAAGGCACAAACTTTCCGCCTGCGTGCTAAAACCATGCTGGGATCTGCTTCAATTAAGTTTGTCGTGAACTGGAAAGGAAAGACGACAAAATCCGTGACGGATCTCTCTCTCCGTCCGGCAGTTCCCTTTATGACTGAACTTCATATGGGTCTCACGCACGATGCGAACGCGAAGCTTGATGTCACACGGAAGATGCATCCGGAATTCCGCACACTTTCTCTTTCTGCTTCAGAACTCCCGATCTCTCTGGCAGACGGTCTTATGAAATATCTCGAAAAATATCCCTATGGATGTACCGAGCAGATTATCTCGATCGCTTTTCCGACTCTCGTCCTATCAAAAAATCCGGATTTTAAAATCACTCAGGATTTTGTAAGAACGAGTTACACGACAACCCTCAAAACATTGAGACGGAGAACAACTCCCACCGGCGGGTTCGGTCTCTGGGATAATACGGAAGAAGGATTTGATTTTCCGACTCTCTATGCGGTTCATTATCTTACGGAGGCCAATGATATGGGTCTCAGCGAAGGTCGCGATCTGCTGGATCGAAGTCTTCAATATCTGAAATCGGAGAGTCTTGAAAAGGCCGGTTCGATACACGAGGCAAGACTCTGGGCCTATTCTCTTTATCTCCAGACGAGAAATGGGATCGTACCGAAGAAAAGTCTCGAAACTCTGAGAGGGTTGCTCAATGTGAATTACAAGGATGTGTGGAGGGGAGATCTCACCGCCGCTTATCTGGCCTCGACTTATATGCTTCTGAAGCAGAACGATGAAGCGAATGCGGTCATGAAGTCCTGGAAGAAGAATGC
>JAYVHR010000029.1:0-5604 GCA_043771075.1 Bacteriovoracaceae bacterium | reverse complement strand
CACGAAAGATCTCTCATCGGTACTGGTAACCTTCCTAAGTTTGAAGACCAGCTCTTCAAGCTTAACTCTGAGCAACCCTGGTATCTGATTCCGACTTCTGAAGTGACTCTGACAAATATTAAGCGCGAGACGATTATGGAAGAAGCTGAACTTCCCTATCTTTACGCCGCCTACTCACCTTGCTTTCGCTCTGAAGCCGGCTCACATGGGAAAGATGTGAAAGGTCTCATTCGTATGCACCAGTTCAATAAAGTTGAAATGGTTTCGATTTGTTCGCCAGCTCAGTCGGAAGAGATTCACCAGAAGATGGTAAAGAGTGCTACCGAAATTCTCGAGAAACTGGGTCTTCCTTATCGCACGCTGGCACTCTGCACGGGTGACATGGGTTTTGCATCGCAAAAAACATTCGACCTGGAGGTCTGGGTTCCGTCTCAGAACAAATATCGGGAAATTTCTTCGATCTCTAACTGTGGTGATTTTCAAGCCAGAAGGGCCTCTATTCGCTTCCGGACAAAGGAAGGAAAGGTTGAGTTCGCACATACGCTGAACGGATCAGGATTGGCAGTGGGACGTACTGTGGTGGCAATTCTCGAGAACTATCAGCAAAAAGACGGATCGGTCCTTATTCCTGAAGTCCTGCAAGCATACATGGGTGGGATGAAAGTCATCTCGAAATAGCAATTGTCTTTTCTGGCCTTTATCCTTATATTTAGACCCTGATTTGCGGAGGACTGGCCGAGTGGTTTAAGGCAACAGTTTTGAAAACTGTCGTGGGTTAACGCCTACCTGGGGTTCGAATCCCTAGTCCTCCGCCATTTTCAGCTCTGCTGAAAATGGCCGCTGATCTTTGATGTGGCTTCTGGCCACAATTTTACATTCAGGTTTTGGGTATCTTTGTTAGGCCAATTTGCGGAGACGTGGGTGAGTGGCTTAAACCACACCCTTGCTAAGGGTGCGAAGGGTAATTCCTTCCATGAGTTCAAATCTCATCGTCTCCGCCACTTTCTTTCCTTGAGTTTTTTGTGGTTTTAAATTACTTATACGTCCTCACATCTTCTGCGCAGCCGTAGCTTAGTTGGATAGAGCACCTGACTACGAATCAGGAGGTCCTACGTTCGAATCGTAGCGGTTGCGCCACTTTTTCCCATTGATCGAATTCAGATTCTCGGGTTTCATTGATCATCCAGTTTAATTAGGAGATTTATGAAATTGTCACACTTAAAAACTTATTGTTCCGCACTCCTTCTTTTTCTTTCATTCAATGCTGTAGCTGAAGTGAACCTCAGAACTTCACCGATCCATCTGCTTGCAGGGATTGCCTTGTTTGAAGCTGATTTCAAGATCAGCGATAAGTGGTCACTTGGACCCACTGGCGCCTACACCAGCAGAGATCAGGATGGATATGAAACGAATGTGTACGCAGTCGGAGTGAGAGGAAATTATTACTTTGCAGGAACTTTTGCGCAGGGATGGTATGTGTCGCCGGGAGTTCAGTATGTCAGTGCCAGTGTAAAGGATGATGATCCGACATTTGGGGAGATTGAAGGCAAGGCCTCAGGTCTGGCAATCAATCTATTCGGCGGATATTTCTGGATGTGGGAGAACTTCAACATTCAACTCGGCGCTGGACCGGTGATCTACACTCTCGGTGGAGTGACGGTTGAAAATGATTCTCAAAATTACAAAGAGAATTTTGACGGATACAACGGTGTTGATCTTGGTATCGAATTCTCGCTCGGTTGGAAATTTTAAAAGGAAAAAATCTTGAAAACATTAATCGCACTCCTATTCATCTTGAGTTCACCACTTTTCGCCTCAGACATCACGATCGTCATGCCGGGTAAGGAATATGGGAAATATTCTAATGATGAACTCCGTATGCGCATCTGGAACCTGGAAAAAGCAGTCATGCAGCTCCAGCAGAAAGTCTTTGCGATGGAAATCTCACAGAACAGCATTCCGACGGCCGGCAGCTGGACCTGTATGATCAAAAGTTTCGGAAAGTCATTCAGTTCAACTGCTCCGACTAAAACCAAAGCAATGGCAGACGTCATCGCTGATTGTTCGAAGGCCACGAACGCTGTTCACTGTGACGAAGATGAAGTGAGTTGTGGACAGTAGCCGGTCTTATTACCAAAAGGAAATATATGAATTTTACAAAATGGTCTAAAGTACTCCCTCTCATTACGATCGCAACGATCGGTACACTCTGGATGAATGAAAGCAGAGCCGAAGAGACCGTAAAAGAAAAGGCTGTCGAAGCAGCGAATGATGCCAAAAGAGGCGTGAAGAAAACTTATCGCTCAGCCAAGGATAAAACCTGTTCAATGGTGAAAGGAAAAATGGAGTGTGCTGCCGAAAGTGTTAAGCACTCTGTTCAAAACGCTGGTGACGCAGTTGAAGACGCTACCGAATAATCAGAACACGTACTCGTAAACCAGATAGGCTCCGAAAACGATAGCACCAACAATCAGTTGGTGCTTGAAGTTCACTCCAATCATTCTGTTGGGACCCTTCAATAATTCCTTATGAATAGACTCGCCGGACTGAGGAATGAATTCTTCCGGTGAAGGGAGCTGGTCTGTAATCCCATAATCCAGAAGACCGGCCTTTGCCGCTGCAGAAATTTTCTGAAAATCCTCGTCACCGATTGTGACCGCCAGAATATGAGTAGAAATGTTCGGAGGAGTATAATGGCGAAGATCGTTTTTCATTGAAGCCGAATTGAATTCTTCGATCTCCTGATCCTTGTCGACAGAGAATGGTATTCCCTCTCCTTCCAGGATACTGGAAATTCCCAAAACTTCTTTTTCTGATAATCCGCCGAATTTCATGGTTATTTCTTCACTCCGAGAATGAGATCGACAAGCTGGAGAAGATCATAAGCAATCGGTGATTTATAACTTCTTTCATATTTTGCATTAAACAATGATAATAGAAATCTTATGAATATTGTAGCTGTTCTTATTTTTAGTGTCTTCGCTTTCTCCTCTTCAGGGATGCCACGACTTAAGATCGTAGGCCGCTCAGTACTCAACAAGCCTCTTGTTTTCTCGGCGATGAATCTTCATGAAAAGAATATAAATGAATGCCATTTGTTTGTCATTTCGCCGAAAGGTGCGACAGAGTTTTACCGGAAACTAAATAAGGTGTGCTTTGATTTCAGGCCTCATAAGATTGATGGAAAAACCTATTATTCCTATGTCGAAGTGAAGGAATTCATCAGGTACGCAGGGTACATAGGCCCCCGAGTGATTCTTGACGACAAGTTCAATGAAGTGAAAAGAATTGCTGAAGAAAACGAGATGCATGAGTTTCATTATCTTGCCTCTGATCATTGGCTTGGATTTGAGATTGAACTTGGTCGTCTCATCAATGGAAAATCCTATATGAATAAGCGCCTGCGGGAGCGAAAAAAGGGAGAGATCATCTTCGATTGGGGAACTTCAGATATCATCGCTCAGTTCGGGTCTGAGGCCGCGACCTACATGTTCCAGACAACATTCCGTAATGAGACTGTCGCAGAGTTATTCCACCTGAATGCCATTCAAATACTGAAGAATGGTTTCCTCGTGGGACTTGGTCATGACGGAATTGGATTCCTTGATAGAAAAACAAAAAAACTAAAATGGGTTCTCGGAGGAATTCACGATAGCTTTAACTTGGGTCTGGAGCTGTCTCCACTTTTCAATCACACCCCGCATCTCAATGAGGAGACGGGAGTTCTGCATGTTTTTTCAAATCGCTCAATTCAGAGAATTAATCAATCATATTCCCGCGTGATACGTTATGAGCTAGACCTCAGTAGTTTGAAGCTGAAGTCATTCAAAGTTCTCCGCTCGGATCAGGAGATTGTTAATCTTCTCGGATCACTTCAGGTGAGTGAAGGAATCATGAATATCGGATTCGGTAGCAAAGAAAAAGCGGATTGGGACTTCATTGAAGCCGATGATAACGGTGTTGAAAGCTGGAAAATAAAACTGGATGAGGAATTAAAAGTGTATCGTTTTTACCGCGAGCCCACTTGATCATCGTCCCCGTCTCATCATTGATCTGATTCCATCACGGACGCATCTTCCTCCCGGAGTAAGGGGTTCGAAAGTAGCATGCCGAAGAGAGTTCGCATCCAAGGTTCCCACTCGTTCAAGATATCTTTGCATCGCCTGCACATCTTCTATACCGGTATTTTTGAAAGTGGGATTGTCGCGCAGAAAGCGAAAGTCATCAATCATGTCTACGATGGCATCTGTCGTTGATACTTTAAACTTTCCAGCAGGCGTATTAGGGATTTCAATCCCATTCAGTGAAATACTTTTGATGACATCATTCTCAATATTGACGTTGAACCCCTGTGAGAAATAAGGACGATTTCCTGAGGTGAGCATATTTTTTCTGGCCGCCTCGGCAAATCTCCACACACCAGCGCCATTCAGTTCCGCCGTGACAATCACGTGCCCTAATGGATTAAGAGTCAGTAGGTTTTTCAGACGTACCTCTCCTTCAGCAAAACCGGCTCTCATACTTTTTCCACGGGCCAGACCAATGTCTGCCTCAGCCGCGAGTCGCTGAGATTCTGCAACAAAGTTACCAACGGGTCTTTCTGATCCAACGATCACACTTCTGTTTTCTTCAAAGCCTGATGTTGCCTGGCCAACGACCTGACTAAAGCGCTTACTTCCTTCATCAAGGTATGGTTGAAGAAGTGCTTTCACTGCCTTGTCTTCTGCATACCCTCTCACCGGAATCAGTCGATAGTTTTCCATCACCGGTTTACCGGAAGAAAGATCTATGTCCATTCTTCCGACGAAGCGTCCGCTTTCGTTGGCCTGAACAATAAGTGTGTTTCCAACTCTGGCCGGCTCGGGCATTTCGGTATGAGTATGTCCGCCCACAATGACATCAATCTCCGGAGTTCTGCGCGCCAGCGTTTCATCCCCGGGCGCATTTGTCCCGTGAGCTTCACCGGGGAAATAACCCAGGTGAGAGAGAGCAATTACCATATCATTTTCTTTTCTCAGTTTTCTAACAAGGTCGCGTGAAGAATCAGAGGGATCCAGAAAGCGGAGACCTTCGGTATTTGCAGTGGGAGTGATTTTCGGAGTATCAGGAGTTGTATAACCGATGATCGCAATTTTTTTTCCGCCTGCTTCTTTCACAATGTAGGGAGTGAATGTCGGCTTTCCATCGGCCCCTACAATGTTGGAAGCCAGAAACTGGAAGTTAGAAATTTTCTGCTGTTCCTGAAGTACACTGAACGGACGATCGAATTCATGATTCCCTAAGGCCATCGCATCGTAACCAATCATGTTCATCGCTTCAAAATCCGGACGGGCCTGAAATAAATTTGATTCCGGGGGGCCGGTGTTGATATCACCCGCAGAAAGGAGAATAACTGTGGCTCCACTTTTTCGCGCTTCTTCACGGATTTCTTTTACGAGGGTCGCCTGCGCTGCCAGACCATGATCACCTTCTGCCGAAGACATGAAAGCTCCGTGATGATCATTTGTATGTAACAGAATGATCTTCTGGGCATAAGCCAGTGATGTGGTGAAAAGAATGATGAGGAGAATAATAATTCTCATTGAGTACCTATCGGCGAAATAC
>JAYVHR010000028.1:0-8050 GCA_043771075.1 Bacteriovoracaceae bacterium | reverse complement strand
AGGTTAGAGCGGAACTCTCCTTCTTTGGCCGTTCTCATCATTGAGGCAACTACTTTGTCTCCGATCACGAAGGCGCGAATATCAGAGCCTTTGCTTTCTTCGATAAATTCCTGAACGAGAAAGTGTGCCTTCATCTGGCGGAAACCATCGATGACGCTTTCAGCGGCCTTGTGGGTATCAGCGAGAATCACACCTTTCCCCTGCGTTCCTTCGATCAGCTTGATCACGCACGGAGCGTCCCCCACCATCTGGATAATTTTCCCGGTCATCTTGGTCGAGTGAGCATAACTTGTCGTGGGAAGACCGATGCCTGAGCGGGAAAGAATCTGCAGGCAACGAAGCTTATCACGCGAGCGGGTAATGGATGTTGATTCGTTCATCGAATACACACCCATCATTTCAAACTGACGGAGAATCGCTGAACCATAATAAGTAATCGAAGCACCGATCCGTGGAATCACAACATTGAAATCATCGAGACTCTCATCACGATAATGCACCATCGGTTTGGCCGATGTGATGTTCATGTAACAGCGGAGAGGATTAATCACGCGCACTTTGTGTCCGCGGGCAATCGCTGCTTTCACCAGCCGGTGAGTGGAGTAAATTTTCGGATTTCTTGAAAGAATGCAAATCTTCATTGAAATATTCTACTCTGGCTCAGAGTTTTTGAGTACAGAGATAAGATTCTTCAACCAATCTCCATATTGTTCTTCGTAATAAAGATCGCAATCGATTCTTGGAAGCAGAGCAAGGGCACCTCGTTTTGACAGGTACTCATCAAAATCTTTTCCACACTGACAGAAATGCGGATAGTAGGTGTCCCCTAAACCAAGAACAGCATAGTTCAGGTGCGGGAGATTAAGATCTTCCTCGAACTTTAAAAACGAATACCAGTCTGAGGCATTATCAGGCGCCTCCCCATCACCATACGTGCTGGTGACAATGAGAATATTTTTCATCGAAAAAATATGAGAAGGATCAACCTCCCCCATGTCATGCACTTGTGTATCGATGCCTTCATTGGAAAGTTCATCGGCAATAACATTGGCGAGGTTTTGAGCGTTACCTGATTGCGAGCCCCAGAGGATTGTGAGCATTATTTTCGGCGGACTTTCACTGCCTCGTAACCGGCCTTCTTGATGGCAGCTTTGATTTCGGTATCAGAAATTTTCTTTCCCTTCACTTCATCAAACCATGCTTTTTTATCATCCACTTTCACTGAGATGTTTTCAGCTTTCTGAGTAGCAGTGAGCTCTTTGGTGATCGCTTCCACACACATTCCGCACGACATCCCAACGACGTCCACTTCCACCCGGCTGGCGAAGGCCGAAAAAGTCATCATCAGGCCCATAAGAATAATAAGGATTTTCATAAGTTAACTCCGTTTTCCGGCAGGGTTTAATTTTCCCCCATTATAGACGCATTGTTGGGGCTCTGCTATATGTCCCGAATGAAAAAAGTTTGGGATCGCCTGGGAATTACCTTTTCCACCGCCTGTGTCATCCACTGCATAGTGGTGGCATTCCTTCCGTTCTTTTTTCCTGCCATTTCTCTCTATACCCACTCGACTTGGGTTCATATCACCGTTGGCTTCATTATCCTCTTCACCTCACCGCTGGCCTTCGTTCCCGGCTATAAGAAACATGGCCTCACCTGGATTCTCGGTGTTGCCTGCAGCGGACTCTTTTTCATCATGATGGGAGTCCTTCTCGAAGGCAAAGTCACTGATCAGACCAGTCACGGCGTCTCGATCGTCGGTTCACTCTTCCTCGTCTTCGCTCACGCAAAAAATCTTCAGCATTCTCATCGCCACCATCATCAGTGTTGCTGATCTAAATACTATTTCTACGTCGCAAGGACGGAGATTTCAGAGGACGAAATAGGCAAAAAAAAAGCCACCCGAAGGTGGCTTAATTTTATGCTGCTTACTTCTTGCCGTATTTTTTCTTGAAGCGATCTACGCGACCTTCTGTATCCATAATCTTTTGCGTTCCTGTGTAGAACGGGTGTGAGCCAGAAGAAATATCGATTTTGAACATCGGATACTCTTTGCCCTCAAAAGTTGTCTTATCAGTAGTCTTGATTGTTGATTTAGTGAGAATTTCGAAGTCACAAGAAACGTCTTTGAAAACAACGTCTCTGTACTCAGGATGGATACCTTTTTTCATATGCTAGTCCTTATTTAATCAGATTGAAACTACGGTAAGTTACCGGTCTGTGCGCCCACTGTCAATGCAGATTTGGACGCCTGATCTATTTCTTCCCTGCGGCGAGAACTATACTGGCCAGCTCGGCTTCGGTCATCTTTTCAATGATTTTCGGGTCCCGCTTATCCTCCGGAAGGGTGATATTTTTGGTTCCCGCCTTGATGTAAGGCCCGTATTTTCCGTCCAGAATAGACACTTTTTTCTTCAATTTCGCCACCAGACCGAATTCCCGGAGAACCTTCCCGCCTCTGCGGTTGGCACTCTTTTCTTCGGTCAGGAGCTCCATCGCCCGCGTAAAATCGATCGTGAAGAGGTTGTCCTCTTTTTTGAGCGAACGGAAAGTCCCGTCGTGCATAATATACGGTCCAAAGCGTCCCTGGTTGGCGAGAACGGGTTTCTTAGTTTCCGGATGAAGGCCAAGTTCACGGGGAAGAGAAAGTGCTTCGAGAGCATCGTCCATCGTAATAGTCTTCGGATCTTTTCCTTTCGGAAGAGAAGCGCGTTTTGGTTTCGGAGTTTCTTCAGTCACTTCTCCCAGCTGGAAGTAAGCGCCGTAGCGACCCACGAGACAGTAAATTTTTTGTTTGGTTTTCGGATCAGTACCGATCGGAATAGGTCCGTCAGCATTGGTCTTGATCAGGTCTTTAATGTCCTGAGCATTGATATCTGCCGGGGCGATATCTTCCGGAATGGAAGCGTGAACTTCTTCTGCGCCGGATTTATCAACAACGTAAGGCCCGAAGCGCCCGACTTTGATGTTAATTTCTTCGCCGTCTTTGATGATGTTGATCGTGCGCGATTCTTCGGGCTTGATTTTTTTATCCTGCTCTTCGACTTTCTTCGCGAGACCGTTTTTCCCTTTGTAGAACTTCGTCAGGTACTTCAACGAGTCTTCTTCACCGTAAGCAATCTTATCCAGCGATGCTTCCATCTCAGAGGTAAATGAATAATCCATCAGGTGCTCGAAATGTTTTTCGAGAAGCTGAATGACCGCCATACCAGTGAAAGTGGGAATGAGAGCAGAACCATCTTTCCGCACATATCCACGATCCAGGATCGTGGAAATAATCGAAGCGTAAGTAGAAGGGCGGCCCACGCCTTCTTTTTCAAGACCCTGAACGATCGATGCTTCCGTGAAACGCGCAGGAGGTTTTGTCTCATGCGTTTCCGCGTTGATAGTGAGTGGTTTAATCACATCACCTTTTTTAAGCACCGGAAGGATCAGTTCTTTATCTTCGAGAGCCGCTTCCGGATCATCTGATCCTTCCACGTAAACGCGGAGAAATCCCGGGAAGATAATACGTGTTCCCGAAGCCGAGAACTCTGCGTCCCCTGCTTCGATCTTGATGACCATCGATGCTTTCTCAGCTTCTTTCATCTGAGTCGCCATCGTTCTTTTCCAGATCAGTTCATAGAGCTGGAGTTCGCGGCCGGACATACCGGTTTTATCCGGATGCGTGAATTCCGCACCTGCCGGACGAATCGCTTCATGGGCTTCCTGAGCACCTTTTTGTTTTGCCGAGAACTGGCGCACTTCAGGGTTCAGATAAGTTTTTCCGTAAAGTTCCACCACCATGTTCCGGGCAGCATTGATCGCTTCCTGGGAAAGGTTCGGTGAATCTGTTCTCATATAAGTAATGAGACCTTCTTCATACAAACGCTGAGCTGTTCTCATGGTGTCTTTCGAACCCATACCGAGCTTTCTGTTGGCTTCCATCTGAAGAGTCGAAGTGATGAACGGAATCGCGGGCTTCGAATTGAAAGTCTTCTCTTCCACACTCGTTACTTTCCATTCAGCTTTCTCAATATTCTTTGCGAGGTCTTTGGATTTTTTTTCATCAAGGAGGACTACTTTCTTGTCCGCCATGAGAGTACCAGTGAGGGAATCGAAATCCTTACCACCAGCAACGCGCGCACCTTTAACGGAGACGAGCTTTGATTCGAATGTCGCTTTCTTGTCTTTTTCGGGATGAACAGTCGCTTTGATATCCCAGTAAACTGAGCGCTTGAAACGCATGCGTTCCCGCTCTCGCTCGCAGATCATTTTGAGACCTGTCGACTGAACGCGGCCGGCAGAAAGACCGTAGGCGATTTTCTTCCATATTAAAGGAGAGAGCGTGTAGCCATAAAGACGGTCAAGGATCCGGCGGGTTTCCTGAGCGCGGACAAGTTTCTCATCCACTTCTCTGGTATCTTTCAATGCTTTTTGAATCGCGGTCTTGGTGATCTCGTGAAACACCATTCGCTTTACCGGACATTTTGGTTTTAAGAGTTCGAGCAGATGCCACGAAATCGATTCACCTTCTCTATCTTCATCGGTCGCGAGGTAGATGCAGTCGACGCCCTTCATTTTCTGTTTGAGGTCAGCGATGATTTTTTTCTTATCTTTCGGAACGACATAAAGAGGTTCAAAATCCTGGTCAACGTTCACTCCGAGCTTGGCCCAATCTTCTTTTTTTAATGCGGCCGGAATATCGGAAGCGGATTGCGGAAGATCACGGATATGACCCATGCTTGCTTCAACGGTGTAATTACTCGGGAGAAACTTCCGGATGGTCTTGGCCTTCGTGGGTGACTCCACAATAACCAGATACTTTTTGTCTGCCATTTGATTCCTGTTTTTACGCGCGTACTTAATAGAGATAAGGGCGACCCGGAAAAAGGTCAAGGATTAAAAATCTATGGGCGTATGCAGCTCAACTTTGAAACGCAGGTTTTTGCCTGTCAAAAATTGCACGACAAAGATACGATTCTCTCAATATATCAGGCGGCAAAATGAAAATAATTCTGGTCCTATTCACACTGCTCATCAGTTCTGCTCATGCCAAAGAAATGGTCTGCCCGAAACCTTATATCAAAAGTGTGAAGGCCGATGTGATTGCGCGGACCACCCGCATGCAACAAGAGAATCAAAGTACAAAGCCTAATGATAAGAACATGCACTGTGCAGTTTCCTGCATCCTGACTCATCGTTGTTTTGCTTCCGACGTTCTGGCCCTCGGTGTGGGTAAAGAAATCTGGGATGTCTTTACTCCGGGGGACGCTGACCTTCGCGACCTTCAGGCCGATATTCGCGGAATTAATCTTTCCACATCAGGGCGAGCGCGCGATAAAGTTGATTGCTTCCGTCAGTGTGATTCTTACTATCCATTCTGATGTGCTAGCATGTTCGTATGCCTTTTCTTTTTTTTCTCATCACTATTCTTTCTGCAGGCCTCGTTGCCGGAGAGGTTAAACACGAACTGATTTCGGGTCGTCTGGGAAAGGTGGAGATTTTCTGGGAAAAACCAGCCGGAGCTGGTCCCTTCCCTGCCGTCATTTTTGTTCATGGCCATCAGGGCGGTGAAAAAAAAGGGGCTTCCATTTACACTAAATCTGATCTCTTTTCACGGACGGTGGGTGAAAACCGGGTTGCAATTGCGGTATCTCAGTCAGGTTACGGGAGTTCAACGGGTAAACCAGATAATTGCGGAATTTATTCGCAAACGGCTCTGAAAGAGGCCATCGCTTTTGGGCGCAAACAGAAATTTGTCGATCCCAAAAAGATTATTATTTTAGGCTACAGCATGGGTGCCTCGCTCTCAGCGATCATAGCGTCCCAAGACTACAAACTGGCCGGAGCAGTCCTCATCGCAGGTATTTATGATCAGGAAGATGCACTGTTAAAAATTGGATTTCAGTCTTTTAGTAATCCGGGTATGAAAAGCCTTTACGATGATCTTGGGCAAGAGATCGGATCTGAGAAAGATCGTTTTATTATTCGCTCAGCCCTTTATCACGCAGAGAAAATTAAAGTGCCTGTTTTAATTCTTACTGGTGGTGGTGATCAGATTGCGACAGTAGATCAATCAATCCGGCTGCATGAGAAGATAAAAGCTTCGGGGGGAAATTCGAAATTACTTATCTTTCCCTTTTCAGGACATTACATTCATCCGCTCCTGTCATGGCTTGAAATCTCAAAATTCATGAATCAGCATCTATGATAAAAAAAAGGCCCGCTTTCGCGGGCCATTTTTTTTTTATTAGCGAATGAAAAGCATGTCGTAGAACTTAGGTACCGGCCACTGATTGTCCGGAACGATCTCTTCGATCTGGTTACAGAGCTGGGCAATCTTCACAGACTTCGGCATGAGGTCCGTAGCGATTTTTCTCGCCATCGTTTCCTCATCACCTTTGTGGTGAAGTTCATCCAGCGTGTGGGCCATGCTGTTGGTCTCATCATAGAGAGACTTCGAGAGAGCCGCGAGGTCTTTCAGAAGATCAATTTCAAGAGCTGAATCAATCCCGGCATCTTTCAGGCGTTTTACACCTTCAGAAAGCTGAGCCTTATAAGAAACAGCTGCCGGAAGAACCTGCTGGTTTACCATCGCGCGAAGAGTTTTGAGTTCGATATCACGGCACTTAATGTAACGCTCGAGCATGACATTATGACGGGTCATAATCTCAGATTCTTTGAAGACACCAGTTCTCATGAGGAAGTTTGTTTTCTTCGCATCTTTAAGAACCGAGATCGCTTCAGGAGTTGTTCTGAGGTTACCGAGACCGCGTTTTTCAGCTTCTTTTACCCAGTCTTGTGAGTAACCGTCACCGTTGAACACAATCTTCTGCGCATTTCCGTACCACTTGAGGACAACTGAGATGAGAGCATCGTCAGAAGATTTTCCTGCGGCCATTTCAGTTTCGATGATCTTGTTTGTTTCATCGAAGATGTCTGCGATCGCTGCGTTCAGGATCGAGAGCGGATAACCGATCGAAGCAGAAGATCCGCAAGCACGGAACTCAAACTTGTTACCAGTGAAAGCAAATGGTGAAGTACGGTTGCGGTCAGTGTTGTCTTTCATGAGATCAGCGAGCTGACGGGCACCAAGATCGAGAATCTGCCGTGCCGAGTGAACGTACTTGCCACCAGAAACCATGGATTCAAAAATCTTCGTGAGCGTTTCACCCAGGAAGACAGACATGATCGATGGAGGTGCTTCGTTTGCTCCAAGACGGTGATCGTTACCGTGAGAAGCGATACCCGCACGGATAGCATCTGCGTGACGGTAAACAGCTTCAACAACAGTCGCTACGACTGCGAGGAAACGGTAGTTTTCATGAGGATTATGACCAGGTTCTAAAAAGTTGATACCTGTGTCTGTCGACATCGACCAGTTAAGGTGTTTTCCTGAACCGTTAACTCCTGCGAATGGCTTCTCATGGAGAAGACAAACGAAATCGTGCTTGAGAGCAACGTTACGGAGAACAGTCATCACGATCTGGTTGTTATCAGCAGCAACGTTTGCGTCCTTGAAGATCGGTGCCATCTCGAACTGACCGGGGGCCACTTCGTTGTGACGGGTCTTCGCAGGAATTCCCATTTTATAAAGTTCGATTTCCACTTCCGCCATGTAAGCGAGCACGCGTTCTTCGATCATTCCGAAATAGTGATCTTCGAGCTGCTGGTTACGTGATGTGAGTGAGCCCATAAGCGCACGTCCTGTCATCACGAGATCCTGGCGACCGAAGTAGAAAGCCTTGTCGATCAGGAAGTACTCCTGCTCAGCTCCGCATGTTGTGTAAACTCTGTTCACATCTTTCATGCCGATGAGGTTACAGAATTTCATCATCACTTCGTTGATTTTAAGGTCAGAACGAAGGAGCGGAGTTTTCGTATCGAGAGCATCTCCGTGATAAGAAACGAAGGCGGTAGGAATAACGAGAGTTTTTCCGTTCGCTGATTCCTGAATGAAAAGTGGTGAAGTTAAATCCCATGTTGTGTAACCGCGTGCTTCGAAAGTCGCGCGTGATCCACCGTTAGGGAATGAAGATGCATCCGGTTCACCCTGCATGAGCTGAGA
>JAYVHR010000027.1:0-7925 GCA_043771075.1 Bacteriovoracaceae bacterium | reverse complement strand
TTCTCAATCTCGATGGATTGTATGTGAAAGGTCACCGGAGTCAGCTCGAGCAGGCAATCCTTAATCTCCTGAATCACGCGTTTGATGCCGTTGATCGCCAGGATGAAAAATGGATTGAATTAAATGCTGAAAAAATCCGTGACCGCATCTATATCTTCTTCAGTTATTCGGGACCCATGATATCCCATGATATCTGGGCAAAGATGGCGGAACCCTTTTCAAGTTTCAGGAATAATAAACCCGGGCTCTCCGTGGTGAAAACGATTGTTGAATCCAATGGGGGAGACCTGAAGTTTATGGAAGATGAAATTCACCCGACGTTCCGTCTTGACCTGCCTAAGGCGCCACTTGTGGGAATAAAACCTCGAAACATTCTTTCAGAGCAAAAGGAAATAAATCATTGACCCGATTCAATGAGAGTTTCTCACTGACTGAGTTCTTCTTTCAGGATTGTGCTGCCCGGCCCGTACATCATTAAGCGAACATGTTTCGCTTTCACAGGGAAGCGGTCTTCAATATATCCCTCAATTTCACGATGCTCGAGAAAGCCCGGTTGATCTGAAATTTTACCAAGATATTTTTTTACTGTACGGGGCAATTTACGGATGGGGATATCGCCTTTGAGAATTCCTGAATAAGAGGACACAATCCTTATTTCGTTATTTTTAAAACAAACAAATAGATTGGCGCGGTTAGATTTCAGAGAGGTACAATACTTTCCGAAAACCGGATGCCAGGCCGTCATATCCTGCGTGAGTTCAAACTGCTGGTTTAACAATGTCTGATCCTGGGAAATCCGCTGCGTGACTTCGTATCTGGTTTCCCAGTAAAATCGTGTTCCCTGACAGGAAGATATAATGAATAGAATCATGATGAACACAGTACGCATGCTGGATATGATACAAAGAACTTCTGAGTCTGTGAAATGAAGGCGGTGAGTCTGAAGTTCTTTCTCTTATTCCTCATTCTGATCAATTCTGCCCACGCCGGACTTGAGCGTGTAATTTCAACTAAGCCGCTTTACGAATTTGGTGTTGTTGGGGGTGCCGGCTTCATTCCTGATTATCCCGCTTCGGATCAGGGAAGAATCCGCTCGATCGTCGTCCCGCAATTTCGATATCGCGGACTATTCCTGCGTTCTGATGAGGAAGATAATTTTAAGGCACGAATTCTCAGAAATTCAGTCTATGGAATTGATTTCAGCGGCGGCGGAGCCTTTTCGGCAAAGTCGGATAAAAACGATGCCCGGAAAGGCATGCGCGATCTGGATTGGATTGGGGAACTTGGTCCGCGGTTCTACATCTTCCTTGCGCGCACAGAAAAACTCTGGGTTCGTCTTTTCTTTCCGGTGCGACTAGCTTTCTCATCGGACTTGACGAATGCCAAATATCAGGGACTGGTTTTCGCCCCTTCATTCAACATCCGATATTATTTTGATCAGACAAAATTTAATTCGATAATTTTCTCCGCCACACGAACTCACACTACTCACCAGCTCCAGGAATTTTACTTTGAAGTCGACAAGCGTGATGTGACGGCAAAGCGACCGGAGTACGATGCACGGTCGGGCTACATGGGAACTTACGTTGGAGCTGCCTATCTCTATGAGAAGGATCAGCTTGGTATCTATTTTGGAGTGAACGTCACCAGTTACAAAGGTGCTGCGAATGCGGGGTCTCCTCTTCACAAAGCGGATTACACGACTGCTGCCTTTGTAGGGGTGAGCTACCTTTTCTATCAGTCTGAGCAACGCGGCTATCAGTAATCAGAGCATTGAACCCATGTTGCCGAAAATATGATTCGGTGTTATTGTCTACTGACATGGTAAGACTTCTTTCTTCTCTCCTTATCGGCGGTCTTTTGTTCCTGGGGAATCTTTCATCCCAGGCGAAGTCATATAAGATTCTCGATCATGTGGTCTCTGATCACTCAGCGCAACCCAAGCCGCATACGCATCATGGAAACCATCATCATCACGTTCCGGCAAAAAGCAAAAGATCTCCTGCCAGTGATCATCACCATGATGCCGAACTTGCCTCTCTGAATGTCCCTATGAATATTCCTGCGCAGGGAGAATATTTTGCTATTCAGGATGTGCAGAAAGAATTCGTTCAAATCTTCCTTTCCGCGAATCAACTTAGTCTCTCCTCATTTTCTTCCAGCATTTTCCGCCCTCCCATAGCTTAAAAACCGCCATACTGTTTTCCCATTTAATTCTATGCTGAGGCAAAGTCATGCTTAATTCCGTCATCCGGTTTTCATTGAATAACCGTTTAGTAGTCATCATTGTTTCAGTGGCACTCCTCATCTATGGAGGCTGGATCACAGCGCACTTGCCGGTCGATGTCTTTCCTGATCTCAACCGTCCTATTGTCACTGTGATTACAGAATCGCACGGACTGGCACCGGAAGAAGTGGAGACGCTGGTGACTTTGCCAATAGAAACCTCTCTCAATGGAACCCCCGGGGTCACCCGCATCCGTTCGAGCAGCGGCATTGGCATCTCGATTATTTATGTGGAATTTGATTGGGGAACAGACGTATTCAGAAATCGCCAGCTGGTCGCTGAGCGGCTTCAGCTGGTAAAAGAAAGACTCCCCGAAAAGATTACTCCTATCATGGGTCCCGTCAGCTCCATCATGGGTGAAATCCAGTTCGTCGGGCTTCTCTCAATAGATAATTTGGCAAATCCAATGGATCTTCGCTCCACCGCCGACTGGCTGGTCCGGCCTCGCCTCATGACAATTCCCGGAATCAGTCAGGTCGTCGTGATGGGGGGACAGCTGAAGCAGTATCAGATCCTCGTTTCTTCAGAAAAACTCCAGCAAAAACTTATTTCACTGGAAGACCTGAAGCACTCTTTGGCCGAAATCAGTCAGAATACCACCGGGGGATTCATCGACATCGGCGAAAAAGAATATCTCATCCGTCCCATAGGACGGGTCGAGAGTATTGAAGACATTGAAAATTCCGCTGTAGGGATGCACCTCGGTCGACCCGTTCTTTTAAAGGACGTCGCAGTGGTGAAACTCGGAGCGAAGTTCAAGCGAGGCGAGGGGAGCATCAACGGAAAACATTCGGTCATCATGACGATCCAGAAGCAGCCGGGTGCTTCAACGATTGAACTCACTGATAAAATCGATGCGATGCTCGAGGACCTCAGAAAAACTCTTCCGAAAGGTATGGCACTCGAAGCAGATCTCTTTAAGCAATCGCGGTTTATCGAAGCATCAATTGGAAACGTCGAGGAAGCACTCCGAGATGGTGCCATCATGGTGGCCATCATTCTGTTCCTTTTCCTCCTCAATATCCGGACGACTGCGATCACTCTGATTTCCATTCCATTGTCTCTTGTAATGACTTTCATCATCTTTAAAATTTTCGGTCTCTCGATCAATACGATGACCCTAGGTGGACTCGCTATTGCCATTGGAGAGCTCGTTGATGATGCCATCGTCGACGTGGAAAACGTCTTCCGGCGGCTGAAGGAAAATCGCAGCGCAGTCAATCCTAAGAACCCGCTCCTTGTGATCTACGCGGCTTCGTCGGAAGTGCGGAACTCAATTGTCTTTTCCACCATCATCGTCGTTCTCGTTTTCATTCCGCTCTTTGCTCTTTCCGGAATCGAAGGGAAACTCTTTGCTCCGCTCGGAATGGCCTACATTATTTCTCTCCTGGCATCTCTGGTGGTATCTCTCACGGTGACACCGGTACTTTGTTACTACTTCATCTCGAAGTCAAAAGTACTGGAACATAAACACGACGGAGCCATCGTCCGGCGCTTGAAAATCTGGGATGAGAAACTTCTGCAATCTACAATCCATCACCCAAAAAGGATTATGCTCTTTTGCGCAGTCCTCCTTGTGGGGTCATTATCGCTTTTGCCATTCATGGGGAGGAATTTTCTTCCCGAATTTAACGAAGGCACCGCGACCATTGGAGTCGCTGCTTTCCCGGGGATTTCCCTCAAGGCGAGTGACGAACTAGGAACAAAAATCGAAGAGGCGATCCTCTCGGTGCCAGAAGCAAAGTCGACGATCCGAAGAACGGGCCGTGCGGAAATGGATGAGCACGCCGAAGGCGTTCACTGGTCGGAGATTGATGTTGATTTCAATGACCAGCAGAAACGCCCGAAAGATGAAATCCTCCAGGACATCCGTAAAAAAATTGAAGCCGTTGGCGATGTGTACGTAAACATCGGCCAGCCCATCAGTCACAGACTCGATCACCTTCTTTCGGGAGTAAGAGCGCAAATGGCGATTAAGATTTTCGGAACCGATCTGACTGAGCTTCGCCGGTTGGGACTTGAAATTGAAAGAACCATGAAAGGGATCGATGGCATCGTTGATCTTCAGCTCGAACAGATTGTTCAGATTCCACAACTCAAAATACTGGTTGATCGGGAAGAGACCGCCCGGTACGGAGTAGGCCCCGGGGGACTCGCCGATAATCTCGAGATGGCGCTCAATGGCTCTTCAGTTGCTCAGATGATGGAAGGCCAGAGGATGTTTGATATTTTCATGCGCCTCGATGATGCCTCAAGAGAAAATCCGGACACGATCAATTCGACCATACTTCTTACGCGTCCGAATGGAGAAAAGGTCCGGGTGGAAGACGTGGCCGAAGTTTATCAAGGCACCGGCCCCAATATGGTGAACCGGGAAAATCTCCAGAGAAGGATTGTGGTCTCTGCCAACTCCCATGGTCGGGACCTTGGAAGTCTGGTGACTGAGATCAAGGCGAAAATCGATAAGAATGTAAAACTTCCGGAAGGATACTTTATTGAATACGGTGGTCAGTTTGAGAGCCAGGAGAAAGCTTCGAAACTTATTTTTTTCCTGGGCCTTCTCTCGCTCCTGGGAGTTTTCTTTGTCCTGTACGTGCATTTTCAATCTGTCATGCTGACCCTTCAGATCATGCTGAACGTGCCCCTGGCCCTCATCGGTAGTGTGATCGCCATCTGGCTGACGGAAAGGGAACTTTCTGTCGCCACCATGATTGCTTTCATTACTCTTTGCGGGATTGCGACGAGAAACGGGATCATGATGATCAGTCACTACATTCATCTCATGAAAGAAGAAGGTGAGACTTTCTCTGAGCACATGGTGATCCGTGGCTCGCTCGAACGACTTGTTCCGGTTCTCATGACTGCTCTTTCTGCCATCCTTGCGCTCACTCCACTGCTCTTTGCCCGGGGAGAACCGGGGAAAGAGATCCTCTACCCGGTGGCAGTGGTGATCATCGGAGGACTTGTCTCTTCCACGCTCCTCGATATTTTTGTCACTCCTGCGATTTTCTTCCATTACGGAAAAAAATCCATGGAAAAACTAATGAACACGTCTTCAGAAGAAAACTATAAACTTACCGGAGAAGAAAAATGAAAATACTCTTAGCACTTACACTTACACTTACACTCGGACTCAATGCCTTCGCCCACGATGAGGGCCATGGGCCGAAGCTTTCAGATGCTCCTAAAAACGGTGGTCTTGTTTCTTCGGTAGTCCTTGCCAAAGACGGCAAGCTTGGAACAAAAGCAGAGCTTAAGCACAAGGCCGAGCTCGTCCGGGCGGAAGATGGTACTCTTCGGCTTTACTTCTACGACATTCAGATGAATCCACTCAAACCGGGTGTATTCGCAGCGAAAGCTGGTGCCAGCCTCATCACTGAGAAAAAGGGCAAAGTGAATGTCCAGAAATTCGATCTCACCTGGAGCGCCGATCATTTCGAAGGTAAGATGCCAAGGCCGGCGAGGAAACCGTACAACATTGACGTCAAAGTGATGGAAGGGGTGACTGAGCTTCTCGTTGCTTTTGATAAACTCGATTAATTTAATCTTCGACCGGGACTGAGCATGAAATCTTTTATCGTTCTTATCTTTTTATCTCTTTCTGCGTTTTCAGCAGTGGATGACGAGCTTCTCTGGCAGAAAATAACTACGGACAATCTCTCACTGCGCGGACAAAACCAGGCAGTGGAGAGTGAAAAAGTTCGTCGTGGACACCTGGGTCGCTCATTCCTGCCATCGCTCACTCTTGAGCTCGGGCAGGAGAAATTCCAGACCGGGAAGTATCAACGCTACACGAACCCTTACGGAATGCTTGAGGCCCGGATGAATTTATTTCGCGGCGGAAGGGACCAGATCGAATCACAGATCCGTGAGTTAAATTTACGGATTGCCGAAAGCACTCGCTCAACGGCATTCCGTGAACAACTGAATAAAGTCCGGAAGTTTCAATGGGAAATCATTTACAATCAGGAACTGCTGAAGCTTCTTGAAAAGGAAATGAAGCAGAACATTTCCATTCGTGAACAGGCGGAGCGAAGGGCGAAGAGTGGCGTTGCCACCCGGTCAGATACGCTGGAATTCAATATTTACTCTCTAGAGTTAGAGGAAATGTTCGAAAGTTTAAAACATGAAAACAAGATTCTTCGGGTTGGAATTCTTCCTCTCCTGAATCTTGATTCGGATAGCGAACTGACTTTCCCAGACGTACTCGTGCATGACCACGACGACGGACTTATGGCGAAGACCTTTGATGTAAAAAAGCATCCTTCGGTCCAGTCTCGAAATTCTGAGTACGAAACTTCGCTCCTTCAGAAACGGTCTAGCAATTTGTGGTGGACCCCGAGTCTTGATCTCTATGGAGGCTATTACCTTTACACTCTTCGGGACCGCGATTACCTGGCCATCCGCCAGCGCGATGACACAGTTATCGGGGCGCGGATTACTTTCGAATTATTTGACGGTGGGAGATCTTACAATCAGGGAACCGCATCTCACTATCAGGCGGAAGCAAAGAATCTTCAGACCCAATTTCTGGAAAAACAAACGGCGGCTGAGTATCTGATGTTGAAGGAAGATCTGCTTCACACTCACGAAGTCATGCACTACGTGGAAGAGCGGATCAAAAAAAGCCAGGACTATCTTAAGGTCACGCTTCAGGAGTACGACCGGGGTGTAAAGAACTCGCTCGACGCTCTCACAGCTATGCAAAGATATTTCCGCTATGAGAAGCAGTACCTCGAAAAAAAGAAAGAGTATCAGATTATCAAGTCTGACATCCTCGCACTCCGGGGGGAGTAGGTATGGGATATTTTCTCTTGAAAACTATTTCTACGGCGCTCGTGATTGCAAGTGTGAGCGAGCTTAGCAAACGTTTTACTTTTCTGGGCTCTCTCCTGGCAGCTCTTCCTCTGACGTCGCTCTTGGTTTTCATCTGGATATATGTGGAGCAGAAGGATGTTTCGAAGATCGGCCAAATGTCTCAGGAGATATTTTTTCTGGTGATCCCGTCGCTGGCGTTCTTTCTCATCCTTCCATTTCTGCTAAAGAAGGGTCTTGGATTCCCTTTGGCACTGGGAATTGACATCATCCTCACTATCCTGATTTATCTAGGCTACGTGAGAGGTCTGAAATCCCTTGGCGTTAGGTTTGTATAGAATAATCATCAATCATATTGTTTGCGCGAGATCAGGAAAAACTTTTGAAATTTTTCCAATCAGGTAGTCCCGATAGACACCTTTAAACTGGTGGAGATTTTCCTCATCCCAGCGTTCCACTTCGCCCAGTGCCCGGAGATCTTTTGATGTAGGGATTGGCACAATAGACGCTTCAAAATTCGGATCAAAGAAAAAAGGAAAAGAAAGACGCTCTCTTCCGGATTTGTTCCTTACCCGATGAAGTGTCGAGCGGTAATAACCTTTCGTCAGAAGTTCCAGCATGTCGCCAATGTTGCACACGAAAATATTTTCCAGCGGAGGGACTTCTACCCAACCAGCTCTTGTCTGCACTTCAAGTCCCCCGCAATCATCCTGTTTTAAAATGGTAAGCAGTCCGTAATCGGTATGGGCGCCGACACCCCAACCGTCTTCAGGATTCTTCTGTGGAGGATAATGAAAGATGCGAAAGAGAAGCGTGGGGTCTT
>JAYVHR010000026.1:0-2028 GCA_043771075.1 Bacteriovoracaceae bacterium | reverse complement strand
TTCCACCGGAAATGTCCTTTGATGTGCTCGCCCAGCATATGATGACACTGGCTTCCGGAGATGGTCTGGTAGCCGATGAAGCCTATCAGGAAGTGAAGTCGACGTTTGCTTTCAGGAAGCTCGAACCTTATCACTTTCAGAATCTCCTGAACTTCCTGGTTCATGGAGGAAGATCTCTTACTGCGTATCCTTATTATCACCGCCTGAAAGAGAAAGACGGTAAGTATCTCGTGCATGATAAGAAAATGATCCACGCCCATCTGATGAATGTAGGCACTATTACCTCGGATCCATCAATCCGGGTTAAATTCATGAAAGGCGGCTCTCTCGGAACGGTTGAAGAGTCATTCGTGAGTAAATTGAAGAAGGGCGATCATTTTGTTTTTGCCGGTCGCGTGCTGGAGTACGTAATGGTCAAAGATCTTACGTTGATGGTGAGAACTGCACCTGCGAACTCACCCATCATTCCCATCTGGTGGGGAAGCCGTCTTCCGCTGTCTTCGCTTCTCACGAGTCACCTGAAAGAAATTTTTGAGTTGATTGAACAGGGTAGATATCGCCATCCCCTGGTGGCATTTCTTTCACCTATCACTGAAGTTCAGAAATCTCTCTCACGACTTCCAGGCAGGCATTATCTTTTGATGGAAGAAACGATGACTCGCGAAGGAAAGCACCTGTTCATATTTCCCTTTGAAGGAAGACTTGTGCACGAAGCTCTCGCAGCACTTCTCAGTGTGAGGATGTCACTGCGTTCAAAGGTTACCTTTTCATTTGCCGTCTCAGAATATGGTCTGGAGATTCTTGCTCCTGACGATTATGTCTTTAAGGTGGATGAGATGAAAGAATTCCTGAGCCTTGAGAATCTCACTGGTGATATTCAGCGGAGCCTTAACATGACCCAGCTCGCGAAAAAACAATTCCGCGACATTGCCCAGATTTCCGGACTCATTCATCAAAACAGGGCAGGTGAGCGAAGAACGATGAAGAATCTTCAGATGAGTTCTTCACTCTTGTTTGAAGTATTCCAGAATTTTGAACCGGAACAACCGCTTTACAACCAGTCATTCGATGAAGTGAAATTTTTCCAGTTTCAGGAAAGCAGACTGATTTCTGTTCTTCGGAAACTTCAGGATATGCCCTTTGAGCATTATAAAACTTCAAGGCCATCGCCTCTAGCCTTTCCGCTCATCATTGAAAGGATCGGATCCCTTGTGACCTCAGAGACTCTTCAGGAGCGTCTCCAGAAAATGAAGGAAAGATGGACAAAAGCAAAAGCCTCCTGATCGGAGAGGAAAAGTTTATTTTTGATTGTCGGCGGGTTATCTACTGGCCCCGTAAGAAAATACTGATGGCCGCAGATCTTCACTGGGGAAAAACTCAATATCTACGGAGTTATGGTATAGCTGTCTCAGATGCCGTGCTGGATGCGGACCTGGAAAGACTGGGACATGTCCTGGAAGACTATGATGTAAAAAGTTTTATCGTTCTCGGCGACCTGATTCATCACGAAGGAGCACTCAGTCCTGCCATTGTTTCAAAAATTCAGAACTTCCGCGGAAAATATCCGGTAGAACTTATCCTGGTAAAAGGTAATCACGATCGATTTACAATTTTCCCGCCAGCATGGGGAATAGTCGAAGAGGCCACATTAAGGATTGATCAATTCCTTCTGGTTCACGATCGCAAAGCGCGCGAAGAGAGCTATCAGTTCTGCGGACATGTTCACCCGATGATGAGACTTCAATCTTCAGTTGATTCTCTCCGACTTCCTTCTTTCATGCTTCTCGAGAAGGTTTGCTATCTTCCGGCCTACTCTCATCTTACCGGTGGGAGGGATATGAAGCTTTTAAAAGGTGAAAAGGCACTAGTCCTCATGCCTGACGGGCTTGAACTATTCGAGAGATAGCATCTACCGGGGACAAACTGACCCCGATATTTTCGTCTTCATCCAACGTTTAGTTGAGGTTCCCAAATCAACTTTGCTACAACCCGGGCAAGTTTTCTTTCTTAACCGGAGTTCAAGATGAA
>JAYVHR010000025.1:0-4308 GCA_043771075.1 Bacteriovoracaceae bacterium | reverse complement strand
CTGTGATTTTTCACCAGAAGAGCAGGCCACAACAAGGATCAAAAGAAGGAATGATGTTTTCATCGCTGACCTCCCCGATCCATCAGGACAATATTTTTAGCACTCACATACCTCTTAAAGCTTTCCAGTCTGCCGTAAAGTACAGCGTAATTGGAAGCCGCAAGAATCTTGTTTTCCATGATGAGTTTCTTCACTTCACTTCTCTGCTTTCTGGCATTTCCGAGGATCGGATTATAAACATCGCCCATCGCTTTCTGAAAACTGGCGACGTACTCTGGAGATTTTCCTTCCGGGGTGAAGGCCTTCAGCTCTTCGCCAAATGATTCATAAGCCTCAATTACCAGTCGATACCCTTCCACGATGCCCTTACCTGATCCTGTTTTCTGAATCTGGTTTACTTCAGTCGTGAGCTGGTCGAGGATTTTAAGTTTCGATTTCACGGCATTATTAAAATCGGTTTCAGGGAATCGAAGAGGGATTTCACCGACCTGAGTTTTCAGATTTCTCACTCTCACCATCAGACGTTCGGCCATGAGATCCAGGGCTTCAACCGGAACATCAATTTTCCTGGCACGGGCCGCCTCAAAGAAACGGAACTGCTTCCCTTCTATAGTGCGGGCCTCGTCGGTATTACCTACTTTCAGGAATTCCTTACGAAGATCTTCCATCGGGCGGATGAGATTCGGATGATTTTTAGGATCTGCTTCCAGTTCTTTCAGGTCAGCTTCATAGGCTTCCCATTTGCCTTTCTTCGCAAGGTCTTTCATGAGTTCGAGCTTCACTTCGGCCATGATGGCAGGTGTAATCTGGCAACCGCGCGCGAATTCAGTTATTTCAAGCGCCTTATCGAGATCATTGTTCGCGAGAGAAATGAATACTGCATTCTTAAACGCCACGACTTTGTTATTCGAACTCTGCTTACAGAGTTTCTCGAATACGCGGAATGAAAGATCCGCTGACTGAGTAAACTGCTGGCGGAGAAAAAGACCTGATGAGATCGAGAGGAATGAATCAGAGAATTTCGAAACATCGCCAGCTTCCATGTCACGGGCAGCAATGAGACCCCATTGATAACTCTGGTTCGTATCGCCCATCTCATAATAGAGTGCAGAGAGGTTATAGGCGGCATTCACTTTTGCTTTAGGAGTGCTTTCTGCGTCTTTATAAATCTGGTGATAACCCTTGAGTGCTGCGCCCTTGTCACCTTTCTCCAGTGACTGCTGAACACCTTCAATCTGGATTTTCGTCATGAGACTTCTCAGGGCCTCAGCATATTTCTTAGAGACCTTAAACTTACCGTTGTTGATATCCGCGACGTACGTCTTAACTTTTGAATAATCTTTTTTATTCCGGTGGTGCTCCATGATTCTGGCGAGCATTCCTTCCTGGGTTTCATAATCGTTAGGGAATCGCGTCGCAAAAGTTTCCATCGTCTCTTCTGCGTTATCCACTTCGCCCTTGTCAAACTGCACGTTGAAAAGCTTAACAAAAATCGTTTTCGCTCTGTCGGTTTTGGAGTCAATTGAAAGATAGCGGGTATAGACCGGGATATAGTATTTTTCCGCCGTCGCCTGATTAAGGCCCGGCTGACCGAGTGAGGAAATCATCCCTTCAACATTCTGGCCGACAAGTTTTTTATCATTATTGGCAAAAGCGGCATCAAATGAAGTGATGTAATAACCGAGGGCCTTTCCGAACTGAGTGGAAGCATAAGCTGTCTCGGCCTGGAAGAAAATCTTTTCAGCTTTCTCTGCAGGGTTAAGCTTCTGCGAGAGTTCAAAATAAGCAATCGCTTCTTTAGACTTCTGAGCTTTCACTTTAGGAACGTTGGCATAGGTATTTCCCGCCGTCGCTTTCTGAAGTTCGGCCGCTTTTTTATTCACATGATAAGACAGTCTCTTGAAATCATCTTCTGCAAGAGGTTTTTCCTTATGAAGAGCAACCATCATGGTCGAAACTTCAAGGTGCTCGGTAGTCTTGTTGTACTTATCAAAGAGATCAAGCTGGGCGATATAAATAACAATCTTTCTCTCGCGGTCTTTTTCAACTTTAGCCGCTTCTTTCAGTAGTGACTCCGCCTGGGAGAAACGTCCCTGCGATACGATCATGTTAGCAATCTTCACGAACTGCTCGGTGTAGTTTATGCCTTGCTTTTCATAAAACGAGATCGCATCTTTCAGGCGTTCAGCGTCGACATAGAAAATACCGATGTCACGTTCGACCTGGCTCCTCATATCAATATATTTTTGATCGGAACTCTTCGCATGCACTTCCCGCATGAGCGAGATGGCCTTGTCATATCTTCTGGTCCGGTAGTAACACCACGCCAGGTTGAATGAGTCTTTCGTCCACCACTTCTCATCTAACTGGTTGATGGCCGATTCATAAAGGGGAATAGCTTCTTTGTACTTATGATCGTTGAAATAATAATCTGCGAGCGCGAGGCGGGATTTTGCTCCGACCTTATCCTGAGTCTTGTTGGTCTTTGAGGAAAGCTTGAAATATTTCTGAGCTTCTTCGTGACGGCCTAGTTCTTTGTTGTTGTAGGCCAGGATGTAATAGACTTCGTTGAGACCCTTGTAGCCAGGAAATCTTTTCACCACCGCATAGGCAGTCTGATTAGCATCATTAAAAAATCTGGTCGACTTATTGAAGTAGCTGTCTTTGTCGAGGTCGCGCCGTTTTTCCGGAGGAATCGCAAGGAACTTCTCGTTCTCCACTTCTCTCCAGAGTCGTGCTTTCTCAAGATTGAGCTCAGACATCCTGAGGAGGATATTGGGATCTTTATAGTTTTGCTGCTTCGCCAGTCTGGAAACTTCGGCTAGCTCTTCATCCACGATAGAAATAATTTTCGTTCTTCTCTCGTCCAGAGTGAGTTTCTGCGCGAACGCAGTGCTGATCATTAAGAAGAGGAATAAGTACTTTAGCATTCAGACCTCAAAGCAAAGACGTAGTCACCAAGTTCGTCGGCCCAGAACTCTCCATTGAAAGTCCAGAAATACTGTTTGTCGTTTCTTTCGATGTATTTCACATCTCCGCGTTTCCCGCCGGATGGTGAGTCCGTGCGGTAGAGCTGCTCTTTTCTCTGCGCGAGAACTTCGAGCTTGATGTAACTCATTCCCTGAAAAGCGGCATAGAGTTCAGAATACTTCCCGACCATTCCCGCTCTGACGTATGCACCAATCACAGTGCGGTATTCATCAAGGAGTGTCTGGACGTTTTTAATGAGGTTCGATCTGAGACTAGAGTTCGGTTTTTTTCTTAGCGTGTTGTATTCGCCGATGGCACCTGTGAGAGCACTCTTAAGCTCCATATAAGCGCCATCTTTTCTCACTGACCTGAGAATCGAATCCGCAATCGGAAGTTCCGAGTTTTTGCCGTCTTCGTGAGCGGCCATCATGTCATAGTACCGGCGGTAGTTTTTCCCATTTCCCATGAGGAACGTGCGAAGTTCCCGCGAAGGATTCAGGAGATCATTGTAAAAATCATCCACTGTTTTCTTTGCATCATCATAAAGACACATCTTCATATAAGTGAGGGCCTTGAGAACATCGACTTCCGGCTTGAAAATAAAATCAAAGACCGGCGCTTTATAAGAGACGAGTTTTCCGAGTGTGCGGTTGTAATTTTTTACGTAGTAACTGGTCCAGGCTTCCTCGAATAGGATTTCCGGCCAGACAAAGGAGTCTTTGGCGATATCGAGGTAATTGATCTCAGCTTGCTTGTAATCCTGACGGCCAAACTGAACCCGGGCAATGCCCGCCAGACAATAGTCACGGTTGTTTTGAAGCTGATCTTTTTGTGACTGAAGATCCACTTTCCCCATCCGGCGTTCTGAATATGCGACACACTCACGGAATTGAGATTCGGCTTCCTTCTCATTCTTGAGATGTGAATTTAAAGTCGCCTTCATGTTGGCCACAAAAGGATAAGCGGAGTGATCCTGCTTGATAGCAGAGAGTTCTTTCAGTGCCTCATCATAACGGGAAAGCTTCATCAGACGCTTAGCGAGAATGTAGCGGATGTTTCCTGAGCGTGAGTGGCGAAGAACTTCTTCGGGAAGTGATTCAAAGACTTTTACACCGGTTACGGAAAGAATCTTGTCGAGAGCATCTTCCAGTTCGGCATCAAGCGATGAATTATTCTTCACCAGATAATCTTTCATCCAAGGCACGACGGAGAAGTAATGTCCGTCCTTCACCAGCTCTATAATAGTGCGGCGATAACCCGAAAGGGAGATAGATCCACGGCCATAAGTTTTCTCTGCTCCTTCATATGAAGCAAAGACGGGTAATGAAATAAGTATAA
>JAYVHR010000024.1:0-3092 GCA_043771075.1 Bacteriovoracaceae bacterium | reverse complement strand
GAAATTAAGTTTTAACTGCCATCCTTCCCACTTCCATTCATCTTCAATGTTATCGCGCAGAAAACTCAGGACAGCATCGTTTTTTGGGTTCGCGAATGGAAACACAAGCGTGTTCGGATCGGCTGAAGTCCAGACACCATCAGGGCGTGATCCTGCGATCGTGAAGAAATAATTGTAAAGCCCCTCTCCAGCGGGCATGTACTGATTCTTGAAATCAACGAGTGTTTTAGCAGTGAGAGCAGCGTTCAGTTCTTTCCGGCAGTCTGCTCTCTTTTTTTCTGAGTTCATACAGATCATGATAAGGCTTCTCGTGAGACGGGATTGCTTGAGATCAGCGAGATTATCAAAATCAGAAAGTTTCGTGTCGAGATCCGCTTCATCATTCAACTGGAGATAACCGCGGACATCATAGGCCGCTGATCCTTTCATCTCCTCGAGGTAAGGAAGCATGAGCTTGTAGCGGGCCGCAATCTGATAAGCTGAATCTACCTGGAAGAGCCATTCCATGAATTCCCGATCGGTCACTCCGATGTCACTCGTGAATGGAGCACCATCAAGCACAACGGCCTTGAGTGATTTCGGAAGTAGTGCAGAAACTACACCCCACTTTTCTTTGATTAGTTTGAAATTATAAAAACGAGGAGCAGAAGGACCGTTTCCGTTCTGAGTGGCGGCCGATGAAAGAGAAAGTTTTCTTTCCGGCGGGCGTGAAGCATTCACGTAATCAACCCACTGAAGATTTCTTTTCCCGATGCCGAGCCAGCGCTCGATCTGGACTTCTTCTTCAGTCATTATTTTCTTATTTGTATTTTTAGGAATTTTTGAAAGGAGACCCAGATACTCGCGACCCGTCAGATCCAGATCAAGGTGATGCTTGTGTGCGGGAAGGGCGAAGGCCGAAACAGAAAGGAAAATGGTACTGAGAAAAAATGTCGTCCGGATCATAGGATGTCCCTGGATGGAGTAATGCTTCTCCTTACCAAGGGCATAATGGAATCGCACCTGAAATGTAATTAGTTCAGAGGGCCCGAGGCATTAGAAATCATTCATTACCATGAGCATTCCCCCGTCACCCACCGGCACAGGGATAATGGCCATTTTACCCTGTTCCTGGACGTCCGCACTCACCATCGCCCAGTAAGTTCCGATGAAAGCTCCCCCGACGAGATCTCCTGCCCAGTGTTTAGTTTCATTGATGCGGGAAAGAGCAACGAGTATGGCCGCCGAATAGCCAGGAACGGCCCCGGCCGCACCGTAACTGGCGGCGAGACTTCCTGCCATGGCGAACATGGAACTCGTATGTCCTGATGGCCATGAGGCCTTGTTGCTGTGATCAGGTCTGTCACGCCCTACCGCCGATTTCAGAATGCCGCTTGATAAAGAGGTGAAGATAAGTGCTCGACTCATTTTCACTGCTTCGGGAGAATCGAAATATAAAAGTGAGATGGCCGTTCCGACTTCAAGCCAGCCGTTAGAGACAATGCTGATGTTGTGAGAGTCTTTTTTTCCCATCAGAAGATTCCCATGATCACTCCGGTAATCTCTGATCTTCCTGTCATAAGGTTGAACTGCCATCGTACCGAGAACGGCCCCTCCCAGAAGAGAAAGATGTCCCGGCTCCCCGGCCTCTTTCAACATGGGTTTTAACTGATCCTCCCAGCTCCATTGAAAAAATGCTTTTCCTCCGGTCGGATCCTCATAAGCGAAAGAAAAATTAAGCAGGAATAAAAAAAGAAATGGCATCAGAACACCATCATCCCGAACGTCACTGAGACGCTGATGATTTTAACACTACTCAGATCAGTGCGGAAAACCTCTGTCGGTACAATACCGTCATCCCGGATTCCCCGTGACTTATCCAGAGACTGATAACTGGCCGTCGTTTCCCAGAACCAGTCCTTATGAAAATTTCCAAGTGAAAAACCAATCACCGGCCCCGTATAAATGACCCGCGATGATTTTGATCTCCGGTAAACATCCGGCTTATCATTCGTATAGAAAACAGTTGGCGCCTGCCCCATGAAGGCACGGAGATAGTAATCCTGCGGTAATTTTCTCTTGAGACCAAGTGTGAGAGCAGTATCCCAGATAAGGACATCGTGTATTTTAACGAATTTGACAAAGGATCCGGCCTCAATCGCCCATGATTTTTTAAATGAGTATCCGAAATCTGTCTTGAAATGCAGACCACCACCTATGCTGTCCCCATCCGCATGATAAACAGAAAGATTGGGTCCAGCACCTACATACATATGCATTCCCTCTTTCCATGGTTCTTCCTGAGCAAAAAGAGGAAGAGAAAAAAAGATGAGGAGAAGAAGAAGCTTTTTCATTCAAAGCTCTTTGTCAGGTAAAGGCCTGCACTCTTTCCATCGGTCCAGGTCACGCCCTCAAGTTCGGGATCGAGTTTTTTCAAAAGTCGGAAAGGATTCACCACTGTTCCCAGTGTTTTTCCCCACCATGTATTTGTGTCGTAAAGTTTGTCGGAAACTTTTTCTACACCCAGTCCAAGAAGTGTTCCATAAACCGGAGTCTGATAAATGTCCTGCCAGCTCGGCCGTTCGGTCACTGTTTCAATCGTAAACTCGAAAGCGAGAGAAGAAATGAATGACCAGAGGAAAGCATCTACTCTGGTATAACCGCGGGCCCGGTAGAAGAGAAAATAAGAGGCGCCGGAAAGTGAGTGCTGGAAAATATTGTAATCGAAACTGTCGTTATCAAAATGGGGGCTGAAGGGATAGGTGTACCAATTACGGAGGGATCCATGCTGATCAATGGTGGCCCGCTGAGTGACGAGATAGACCGTCCACTGCGTTCCGTAAACAGCGCCAAAATTCGCCATCCTCTCATAGGAGGAAACACGTTGGGCAATGGCCGGAGTTGTCAGGAAAAAAACGAGGAGAATGCCCCGAAGAATTTTCATCCAGTGAAACTAAAGGAAGTTTCAATGTGCGACAAGGAAAAGAAAGAGCTCTTTAGACTAAGTTAAGACTGCTGCTGCGTTGGCCAAAAGAAAGGGGCCCCTAAGGGCCCTTTGTTTAAGAAATTATTTTTGACGAATTTGTTTTTGACTGCTCCGGTGAAAGCATCTT
>JAYVHR010000023.1:0-2081 GCA_043771075.1 Bacteriovoracaceae bacterium | reverse complement strand
TCTTTTTCAAATGCCGGTTTCAGCGTCGGCATCTTTTCAAAATTTGCCTTCATCGGGCCTTCATCTTCAGTGACATCAACAGTTCCACCTTTCGCCGGAACTTTCACCGCTACAATCTCATCCTTGAAAACACCTTCTTTCATTGCCGCCTGAGCGCGTTTGAAAGATTCCATCGCGAAAGCATCCTGCTCTTCACGGGTCATTTTATATTTCTTCGTGCACTCTTCCGCGCAATTTCCCATTGCCCGGTTTGTGTAGACATCCCAGAGACCATCCCACTGCATGGAATCTTTCATCTCCGTGGATCCGAATTTAGCACCTGTGCGTGAGTTCATGAGTAGATGCGGGGCCAGAGACATGTTCTCCATTCCACCGGCTACGACGAGATTATTATCTCCAGTCATGATTGAGCGTGCTGCCAGAATGACCGCCTGAAGACCTGATCCGCAAACCTTGCCGACAGTTGTGGCAGGAATTGTATTCGGAAGCCCGGCGAGTAGCATCGCCTGACGGGCAGGGGCCTGTCCCACACCGGAAGTAATCACATTACCCATGAACACTTCATCAATTTTATTTTTATCAACGCCGGCCTTAGCAACGGCACCTTCAATAGCGGTGGCCCCGAGTTTCGTTGCCGGAACCTGAGAGAGAGTTCCCATGAAAGACCCAATTGCGGTACGCGCGCTTCCCAGAATATAAACTGCCATACAGAGTCCTTTTATGAATGAAAGATTGTCTTTCTACTCGAAATATTTTAAACGAATCCCAAGCTGAAATGCACCTAAAAAACCCTTTATAAAGCAGGAAGTCATGCTGGCCAGGAATAAGAAATCTAAAAATGGAAAAGTGATTCCACAATCGTGGTCAGAAGGCCTCTCACGCCTTCTGAATGAGTCTTATAAGTCAGAATGTAAGAAACAGGTCCGCTACTTTGATGTCTACGGACAGATCTATCCGGATGAGCTCCTTGTTATCGCTTCATGGCTCTCAGAGAAAGACCCGTTCACCGCTCCGGTTGCAGTTTTCCTGACGTGTGAAGCTGAGCACATCAATTCAGAGAAGAAAGTGAAAGAAACTCAGGAGCACTATGTGGACCTGTTCGGACTTTTCTTTGATGAGATTTTTTCAGCGGAAGATTGGGACAACTTTGAGCCCAACTGGCAGGAAGTGACCCACAAGAACCAGAACTACTGGTACAAGATCACGCGTGAGAACATCAACGCGACTTTGGAAGCAAATAAACTTCTCGGGGATGATTTTGTGGATGTAGAGGAAGCTGAGGAAGAATGGGACAACGAAGAATTTGATCAGTAATTCAGTGGAAATAAAAAAGCCCTCTTGCGAGGGCTTTTTTTAAATTTTCATTCGTCTTCGTATCTGAGTGAACTCGAAATTGTCTCAATTCCGATATCGTCCCCATCATCATCGTCATCCACTGCATTCTCAAATTCGTCTTCTTCGAATTCGAAGTCCGAAGTGATGTTGAGCTGGTTGAGAACCGTGTAGAAATCTTTGTCATCAGAAAGATCTGAGAGAAGAGCTTCAATGTACTTCGTAGGATACTTCGAAAGAAGTTCTTCGATGTATTCCTGGAGTTTTCCTTCTTTCAGGATATCGCGCTTCTTCTGAACTACTTTCCAGTTACGGAGATAGTGAAGACGGCAGTAAGACTGAGTTGTGCGGATGTTATCGCAGCCCTTCTCAATACATTCGTCATTCTTAGGATCAATGAAGAAGTCCATTGTGCCAATAGCTTCGGCAATGTCTTTCCAGTTGAAGTGCTCACGGAGCTCTGCGATCTCGTCAGCAATTTTGCTTTCAAGGTCATTCATTACTGCGTTTTTATATTTCTTGCTCTTGCCTTCAAAGGCATCGACCTGAACTTCGTCGTCGTACTTAGATTTTCCAGCCTTAGTCTTGTTCTTCTTGGCGTACTCAAGGAATTCATCCTCGTCATCACCAGAATCTCTTGGACTGCGTGCTTCTAAAGGTTCAACGTCCTCACCAGCATCAATTCTCTTCTGGCGGGCCTTCTCATCTTTCGCACGTTGCTTGTCGTCTTCTTTCTTTTTCTTCTCATC
>JAYVHR010000022.1:0-2023 GCA_043771075.1 Bacteriovoracaceae bacterium | reverse complement strand
GATGGTGGAGTGGTTCGTGAATTCGTGAAACACCCGGATATTGAGCGTGTGGATCTCGTAGAGATTGATGAACGCGTAATCGAAGTGTCGAAAAAATATTTCCCTGACTGCACTTCCGGTCTTTCTGATCCGCGCGTGCGTGTTCTCCCGGAAGATGGTTTTGCATTCATCAAGCGTGCGAAGGCCGAGTACGACATCATCGTAGTGGATTCCACTGATCCGGTGGACTTTGCCTCAGGTTTGTTCACGGACGAGTTCTATCAGGATGTGTATAATGCACTCACTGAAGACGGCATCATGATGAACCAGACAGAAAATCCCTTCCTCGATGAATGGGGCATAAAAAACATCTACAGCAACATGAGAAAAGTATTCCCGCAGGTTTATTCTTTCAATGCTCCGATGCTGATCTATCCGGGTGTGTACTGGACCTTTGGGTTCTCCTCGAAAAAATATCGCCCGACGGATATTAATCCGGATAAAATGCAGCACATGACTTCGCTTCAGCGAACACTCAAGTGGTACAACATGGACTGGCACAGAGGGACTTTCTCTATCTCTAATTTTCATAAAAAAATGATCGGTCAGGAGTAGGTAGTATGAACGAAAAAAGATTATTGAAAGAAGTTGATGGACTTGAGCATGGGAAAGCTTTCATCGGTACTGAGTACGCTGAGGCAATTTTCTCTGACACCACTCACCTGATCGGATTCTGCTTTGACGGAACAACCAGCTTCCGCCCGGGGGCGCGCTTCGCTCCTCAGGCAATCCGTGAAGCATCGTATGGCCTCGAGGATTACTCCCCTTACCTCGACAAGGATACGCAGGACTACAACATCATCACGATGGGAGACCTTCCGGTTTACCCTTCGAAGTGGCATATCACCAATGACTTCTTTCTCGACATGGTGAAAGACATTGATCTCGTGAAAGACAATGTGAAGTTCGTCACGATGGGTGGAGAGCATTCGATCTCCTACGGGCCGATCAAAAAATATCTGGAATCTTATCCTGATCTCGTTCTGGTTCATCTCGATGCCCACACTGATCTTCGTGACGGGTATCTTGAGGAAAAATATTCGCACGCTTCAATCATCCGCCGCGTGCTGGATCACTTCACCCCGAAGAACAGGCTCATCCAGTACGGAATCCGTTCCGGACCGAAGCAGGAATTTGAATGGATGAAGGCCAATAAAACTCTCGCGACTTCTTTAAAAGAATGTTGTGACTGGCTTGAGGCGATTGATGACAGCCGCCCGATCTATCTCACGCTGGACTTTGATTTCTTTGATCCTGCTTACTTCCCCGGGACCGGCACTCCGGAAGCAGGCGGAGAAGACTTTCACGGGTTCATGCGGATTCTCAAAATCCTCAACAAGAAGAATTTCGTGGGTGCAGATGTCGTGGAGCTCGCTCCGATGATTGATCCCACCAATAATTCGTCTTGTTTTGCCTCGAAAGTGACCCGCGAAATCATCCTCGCTCTCAATAAGTAGAATCTATCGTGGCTGCCGATGAAAATTGGCAGTCACGTGGTAATACTCAAACCTTCATAAAGACAGGCCATCCCTTTCAGCACCTTACCTTTTCACTCAAGGTTTGGGCCTTTTCAACCGTAATATCATTGTATGAAAAAGATGACCCGGATGGAATCCAGCAAGGAAGTCAGAAGAGTGCTCAACCGCAATGGTGTTGATCTTTCTTACTGTCAGTACAGCGTTGCTGGATTTGAAATTCGGATGACTGGCTGGCTTTGTAAGTCAGACGGATCAGACTTCATCGCAGGTCAGGTTGAAGGAATGATTCAGGACTTTAAAAAATCACTTCCGGGATTTTACCTGTCGGGAGATCTCGATAACTGGACCTTCACGTCCGAGTACATTTCATTCATTGGTGACAAGGATGGAAAACAGCACGGTGGGGGCACAGGCGAAGAGCAGGTGTGGGAAATTGATCTTGATGATTACGATTTCGAGGCCAGCTGAACATTCTCATCCATATGCTTCCGCTTCAGATACGGATG
>JAYVHR010000021.1:0-4442 GCA_043771075.1 Bacteriovoracaceae bacterium | reverse complement strand
GCAATCTCTGCTGCTTTGTCATACCCGATGTGCGGGTTGAGGGCCGTCACCAGCATGAGTGAATTTTCGAGATGCTCAGTGATGCGCTCGCGGTTCGGCTGGATGCCTTGAGCACAGAATTCATCGAAAGAATTACAGCAATCAGCAAGAAGACGCACACTCATCAGAAAATTGTGAATCATCATCGGACGGTAAACATTGAGCTCAAAATTCCCTGAGGCACCACCAATGTTGATGGCAACATCATTCCCCATCACCTGAGCGCAGACCATCGTCATCGCTTCACACTGAGTGGGATTTACCTTCCCCGGCATAATCGAAGAGCCAGGCTCATTCTCAGGAATGGTTATTTCACCGATCCCGCTTCTCGGTCCTGAGGAAAGCCAGCGGATGTCATTGGCAATTTTCAAAAGAGAGGCGGCCAGACCCTTGATTGCTCCATGAGCATGAACCAGACTATCGCTTGAAGCCAGGGCCTCAAATTTATTTGGCGCAGATGAAAATGTTATACCGGTAAAGAGTGAGATCTTTTTAGTGACGTTATCAGAGAATCCTTCAGGAGCATTGAGGCCTGTACCTACAGCTGTTCCACCGATGGCCAGCTGGGACAGATGAGGCAATGTCAGTTCAATATGCTTCATTCCATGTTCAAGCTGGCATACCCATCCTGATATTTCCTGACCCAGAGTGATCGGAGTGGCATCCATGAGGTGAGTTCTTCCGATCTTGGTGATGCCCATGAACTCTTCGGATTTAACTTTCAGAGTATTTTTCAGCTTTTCCACTGCCGGCAAAAGATCGAGCATCACTGATTGAGTGGCCGAAATACTCATTGCTGTCGGAAAGACATCATTACTACTTTGAGATTTATTAACGTCATCATTGGGATGAACCAGTCGCTTTTCACCGCGCTCACCACCGAGCACTTCTGTGGCAATGTTGGCGATCACTTCATTCACGTTCATGTTGGTTTGAGTGCCGGAACCGGTTTGCCAGACGGAAAGTGGAAACTCATCCATGTGGATTCCGCGGAGGATTTCATCACACGCACCCTTAATGGCGAGTGCTTTTTCCAGTGTGATCGCACCGATTTCGGAGTTCACCTCTGCCGCGGCTTTCTTCACCACGACTAAGGCACGAATGAGATTCGAATCCATTTTTTCCGTGGAAATGGAAAAATGATGAAGGGATCTCTGAGTTTGAGCACCCCAGAGCCTGTCAGAGGGAACTTCAATTTCCCCGAAAGAGTCACGTTCAATTCTGTATTTTTGTGTTTGTCCCATGGGGAAAGGATATGGATACTTTTCCCGGACGTCATGTGATTGTGAGGCAAGAACTCAGCGTAAATCTTCCAGGGCCTTCCTGATGCGTCTTACCGCCTCGCGGATAATGTCTTCAGATGTCGCATACGAGAGTCTGACATAATTTGGCGCGCCGAAGGCACCTCCCGGAGTCAGTGCAACGTTTCCTTTGTTAAGAATATACATACAAAGTTCGCGTGCATCCTTGATCACGACATCACCGTCACGCTTTCCGAAATAATAAGAAACCTCCGGGAAGAGATAAAATGCTCCGCCAGGATTATTTGTTTTTACGTGCGGCACTTCTTTCATGAGGGAAATCAGAAGATCACGTCTCTTGTGGAAGGCATCGCGCATGCTGGTCACAACCGATGGATCTGCATTGACGGCCACAACTGCTGCTTTCTGTGTGATGGAAGAAGCGCCCGATGTAAACTGGCCCTGGATTTTCACACAGGCCTGAGCAACTTCCAGCGGAGCTCCGATATATCCAAGACGCCAGCCGGTCATCGCAAAACCTTTCGAGAGACCGTTTACTGTCACTGTTCTGCCCTGAAGCTCTGGGATCGAACCGATTGAGAACATCTTCCCTTCGAAGGTAATGTATTCATAAATTTCATCAGACACGATGAGAACCTGCGGATGCTTCTTAAAAACTTCTCCGAGAGCGCGAAGTTCTTTTTCGTTATACATCGAACCCGTCGGATTGGACGGATTTGAGAAGAGGAACATTTTCGTTTTCGGAGTGATCGCTTTCTCTAGTTGAGCGGGTGTGATTTTGAATTCAGTTGAGATATCGGATTCCAGAACAACCGGCTTCCCTTCATTCAACTGGACCATCTCGATATAACTCACCCAGTACGGAGCAGGTAGAATCACTTCATCACCAGGATTCACAGTTGCCATTACAACGTTGATGATGGATTGCTTGGCCCCGGTTGAAACGACAATCTGGTTCGGCCTGTACTCAAGATTGTTATCGCGCTTGAACTTTTTTGATATCGCTTCGAGAAGATCTTTATTCCCAGGCACTGGTGTGTAGAATGAATGGTTCTTATCGATCGCTTCTTTAGCCGCAAGTTTCACAAAATCGGGAGTAACGAAATCCGGTTCCCCCAGACTCATGTTAATCACGTCGATGCCTTTTTCCTTCAGCTCATTAGCGCGTCTGGACATGGCAAGCGTCTCTGATTCCTGAAGCTTTTCTACTCGTGCGGATAAGAAGGTCATGATTGTTCCTGGTGGGGGATTATTTAAAAAGAACTTGCACCGGGCAGTGATCTGAGACTTTTGCGTAAGAGAGACCTAAATCAGTCTCAGAAACTTCCGCGCATTTTGTCTTCTGACAGTGAGCACCGACATTTATTGATGCGATCTTAGAGGCAAGGTCAGTGGCCATGACGATATGATCGAGAATCGAAGGAAGGAAATCCGGATTCTGATCAGCACCGGTCCAGTAATTGGTACAGGCGGTAGCTTCAGCAGAAGTCTTGAGACCTGCGCCTGAGAGGAAGTCCTCAAAACGGGCGAAGTCGTCATTTCTGATATTGTATCCGGTGGTATTAAAGTCACCGAGGAGAATCAGCTGTGAGTTGCGCATGCTTTCCACAAGCTTCTTCAATTTTCCGTACTGACCCCAGCGCGTTTCCATCGATCGCGGATCCCCCCCTGCTTTCAGGTGAATGCCGGCGAAAATGAAAAGCTCTTTGGTCGCTTTCATCTTAAGAGTAACGAGGAATACCGGACGAAGAGAACCACAGGCTTCCTGACCGCTTCCCGAGAAAGAGAAATCTTCTTTCTGCGAAACGAATTCAAAGACTGCTGGATTGAAAGCGACAGCGAGCTTCTGCTTCCCTCTGCCACCGCATGATGAAAGTGAGTATCTATAACCAGGTAATGCTTTCTCTATGACTGATTTGAAAGCTTCAGCGTTCACAACTTCTTCAAACGCCATCACGTCAGATTTTACTGATCCGATGATCCGCTGAAGTTCAACGTAATCAGTTGTTCCGGCAGATGGATCCTGATCAAAGTTTCTGATGTTGTAAGTGGAGACACTCCAACGGGCCCATGCTGAGCTTGTAAGGAGGAGCAGGAATAAGAAAGTAAACTTCATGTTCACATCCGTGTAAAAGTTTGTTCCTTAAATTGAAGTCTTTTTGAGCTTTGTCTGGCAATACAAATTTAGATAGGGGCAATCTCTTAAATGAATCATGACAGAATCTTTATGATGTCAGAAATGTCGCTTCAAAGTTTCGATAAGTTCACGCGCTTCTTCAGGAGTCACTTTGGCACTTTCAAATTGCTGCATCCTGAGCCACGGCGGATCTGTGAATTGCGGATCGTCACTGTAACGCGGAAAGAAATGCCAGTGAACATGGGGGACGACATTTCCCAGACTGCATAGGTTCATCTTCGCAGGTTGAAAATGTTTCTGCAGGACTGCGGAAACCTTCATCATCTCCTGAAACATTTCTGCCTGCATGAAGGAAGGCATGTCAGTCATCTCTTTAAAGTGTGCCTTCGAAACCAGAACACAATAACCGCGGAAAAACTGATGCTCCCCCAGCATGAGAAAGCTGTGAGTGAACTCATGAATGAGATAGGGATATTTTTTTTCCTGCGTGAGTTTTACTCTGTCACAAAGACTGCAATTCATGATGACCTCAGTAAATAATTTTTGAATGCATCCATCCGGTGAAGCTTCTTCTTTCTTTGAGTCCTGCTTTCACTTCATGCGGAACATTATCGCTCAAAAAAATCATCATGCTTCCCGGCTTCGGAGTAACAGCAATATTTTTCTCTCCGTAAAGGATAAGCTCACCGCCATCCTCCGGTCGCCAGTTTTCGTGAACATAAAAAATAAAAGACAGAACACGGGAGGAATCATTTTCGAAACGATCTACGTGTTTCTGATAAAAAGTTCCCGGCGGGTAATAGGCCAGGTGACATTCATATTCGCGGGCACCGAGAAAAATTTCCCGGTTGAGAGTCGTCTTCAGATCTTCGAGACAGGACATGATTTTGGCAAAGGGAGCAGGAGGATTCAGGGGATCAATCCAGAATGTATAATCTCCACGGACACTTTCAACTCTCTGACGCAACTCGCCCTTCCCTATCTTGGCGGCCTCAAACTCTCCC
>JAYVHR010000020.1:0-8901 GCA_043771075.1 Bacteriovoracaceae bacterium | reverse complement strand
TTCTTTCTCAAAGTCTTTCATTCCTGAGTCCCACTGCGATCATCGACCAACTCTTCGAGCGATTTCAGAAAGTCCTTAAAACACTTATCATTCTTGCCGTCTGCACAGTGATGAGCTGCGTGACTCTGGCCTACCTCATCGATCGATTTTTGAATCAGCTCGATGCTGGTGAATTTGTAGTCACCCGGTCTATCATCCTGCTTGTGCTTCTACTTATTGGATTCAGTTTGACTCTCACCTTCACTCTGAAAAGCCTCAACCGAAAAGAAGCTGAGGCCCGCAAACGTCAGGACCTGCAGAGAACTGAGTCTGCTCTCGAAGCGGCACTCGCGGCCTTGGTTATGGACTATGTGAAAGAAAGAGAAGAAAAACGGCAACAGGGTCCGGTGGCGGATCCGGCCACGCCCCTATGAAGCCTCAGATATAACCTTCAGAAAAGCATCTCCATAGGAATCAAGCTTACTCTGCCCTACCCCATGAACCATCAGAAACTCTTCATTATTGCGGGGAAGAAGATTACACATATCGTGAAGAGATTTGTCATTGAAAACGATATAACTCGGAAGTCGCTTTTCCTTCGCCAGTCTATTTCTCAGATCTTTGAGAGCTGAGAAAAGATCATGACGATCGTGGCTCCCTTCGCGGTCCTTAGTTCCTTTCCGATCATTCTTCGAGACGACAATCTTCTGTTTTCTTAACTGAAGCTTCTGCTTACCCGTCAGAATGGTCAGGGACTTTTGATTCAAAACTAAGCTTCGATATTCCCAGTCTTTAATGGAAACAAAATTCAGGTTCATCAATTGGCGAAGAATAATATTCCAATGCTCTTTCGGCTGATCCTTTCCAATTCCGAAGACTGAAAGTTCGTCGTGCTTTCGATCAATAACTTTTGCACTCTTACTTCCGCGGATGACGTCAATGACGTGTCCGGCCCCATAGATCTGTTTAGTGCGATAGATGGCGGACATAATCTTCTGGGCATCAATAGTGGCATCCCATAACACCGGTGGAGAAATGCAGGTGTCACAAAACTTACAAAATTCCTGTCCGGCCTCACCAAAATACTGAAGAAGAAATTGCCTCCGGCAGCTGGCAGCTTCACACAGCGCCAGCATGCAATCGAGTTTATGCCTGGCGACCTTCTTATAACTCTCGTCTGCTTCAGTCGTCTCGAGCATTTGTGAAAGCTTCACGACGTCCTGAAGTCCATAGACCATCCAGGCGGTCGCAGGCAATCCGTCACGCCCGGCCCTGCCCGTTTCCTGATAATAGCTCTCAATACTCTTCGGTAAATCCAGGTGAGCAACAAATCTGACATCCGGCCGGTCAATTCCCATGCCGAAGGCGATGGTAGCGACCACGATGATCCGGTCATCAACATTGAATCGTTCCTGATTTCTGGTTCTGACTTCCTGAGAAAGGCCCGCATGATAAGGCACTGCCGGGTATCCCATCTTTTTCAGAGCGGCCGCGACTCTTTCCACTTTATCTCTCGAGAGACAATAAACGATCCCCGTATCTTCCGGATGATTGGCCTTGATAAATTTATCAAGCTGCTTAAGTTCATCATCACGATCTTCAATCATGTACTTAATATTTGGACGGTCAAAAGATGAAACAAAAGTTTTTGGAGTATTCAGTCTCAGCTGCTCTGAGATATCGACGCGTGTTTTTGCATCAGCGGTCGCTGTCAGTGCTATGACTGGAGTGTCAGGAAACAAATCCTTGAGCTCGCCTAGTCTGGTGTAATCTTTTCTGAATTCATGACCCCACTGAGACACGCAATGGGCCTCATCAATCGCGATGAGCGAAACTTCCACACTCTTGAAAAATGCTGAAAGATGCGGAGACAGGATACCTTCCGGCGAAACATAAACCAGTTTCACTTTCCCTTTCTTGATTTTCTCTTTGGTTTTCTGAGCGTCCTGATAATTAAGTGACGAGTTCAGAAAAACGGCTTTCACGCCAACTTCTTTCAGATTCATCACCTGATCCTGCATGAGCGAAATGAGCGGAGAGATGACGAGTGTGATTCCGTCGAGATAGAGCGCAGGAATCTGATAACAAAGCGACTTACCACCACCGGTGGGCATGATGGCAATTGTGTCTTTGCCATCGAGGACGGAATTGATGATTTTATTTTGTTCAAACCGGAAGGAGGTGTAACCAAAAGTCGATTTAAGAATTTTATGGAGTTTTTGCTCTCTCAACTGTTAATCCTCATCCGATGGGCGAAATTATTTGTTTTCGTTATTTTATCTACTAAATCAGGCGGGAGTCTTCCAAAATAAACGGAATGTGAGTGAAAATCATTCATCTTTTGAATCTTCTTTTAGCAAAAGTGTTCTCATCTGAAGGCCCTTTAGGTATTCTTCCCGTCTATGAGTCGATTGAATTTCAAACTTGAGGCCACGGCCTCGGGATCACGCGCGCGAGCGGCCACATTCACTACTCTTCACGGAAAGGTCCAGACACCGATCTTCATGCCGGTCGGTACCCAGGCAACCGTGAAAAACCAGACCGTCGAATCACTTAAGACAGCCGGCTCAAATGTCCTCCTGGCCAACACCTACCATCTTCTTCTTCGCCCAGGCCCGGAAGTGATGCGGAAGTTCGGTGGCATTCACAAGTTCATGAACTGGGACCGTCCCGTCCTCACGGACTCCGGAGGGTTTCAAATTTTCTCGCTCTCCCACTCCCGCGAGATGAATGAAAATGGCGCGCGCTTCCTGAGTTACGTCGACAATCGCCCGATCCTGCTCACACCTGAGCTCTCCATCGATATGCAAAAGGCCATCAACAGCGACATCATGATGGTCCTCGATCAGTGTATTGAAAGTAATGCCAATCACAAAGATGCAAAGGCCGCTATGGAACTCACTCATCGTTGGGCAAAGAGAAGTCTTGAGGCCCGCGGAGAAAGTCTTCAGTCCATGTTCGGGATTGTTCAGGGTGCTTGTCACGAAGATCTCCGCAAACAAAGCGCTGACGTTCTGATAAATCTCCGGGTCAATGGTGAAGGCTTTGATGGCCTTGCGATCGGCGGCCTCGCTGTCGGTGAAACGAAATCCGAACGGGAAGATTTCACGGCAATCGCAACAGAGATGCTTCCGGAGAATCTCCCGCGCTATCTCATGGGAGTCGGAACTCCCATCGACATCCTCGAAGCGGTTCACCGCGGGGTCGACATGTTCGACTGCATTCTCCCGAACCAGTATGGCCAGCGAGGAGTTGCTTTCACGAGTCTCGGAAAATTTCAGATGAGGCGCTCGGTGTACAAGTTCTCTGAGGAGAAACTCGATCCTGCCTGCGACTGCCTGGCCTGCACTAACTACTCCCGCGCGTACCTTCATCATCTCATAAAAACGGAAGAGCCTCTCGGTTGGCATTTGCTTTCTCTTCACAACATCACTTTCTATCACCGTTTAATGAGTGAAATGAGAATGAATATTCTCGGGGGAACCTTTCTCGATTTCTACAATCGGAAAAGAATAGAACTCGACATGACCGACGAAGAGAATCCTCACATACCGATGACTCCGTCGAAGCCGTATAAAACAGATAAGCGTCTCCAGCTTGGTGATTACGAAGTTCACGATTCCGGTCGCGGTTTTTCCAGCATACGTCAGAAAAGTTCCGGCGAAGTCATGCATTCCATAAATCCTCCACAAGAAGAAGCGCGCAATCTCTACCTACTGCCCGCTCGCATCGATGAACGACTCAATTCACTTGATGAAGTTGTCATATGGGACGTAGGCCTAGGTGCCGCCCACAATTCCATGGCGGTCATCCATGAGTTTTTAGACAAGGACTTCACGGGCAAGATCCGCATTGTGAGTTTTGAAAACGATACCGATCCGCTGAAACTTGCTTTGAGAAACGCGCCTGTCTTCCCGCACCTTCATCACGCAGCTCCGCACGAGCTCCTTAAGCACAACAAGTGGGTGTCTCCGAAGGGAAATATCAAATGGGAACTTTCCCAGGGGGATTTCTCTCACACGTTTCAAGGAGCGCCAAAACCTCACGTGATTTTCTACGATCCATTCTCCATGGTTACCAACCTTGAACTCTGGAGCGAGGAAGCCTTCGCCAGAATCTTTGAATACTGCCGAGGAAATGAAGTTCAGCTACTCAACTACTCAGCTTCCACTGCGGTCCGTGCAACACTCCTCGCAGTTGGCTTCACTGTTGGCTACGGACCAGCGACTGGTCCGAAGAGTACTACGACTGTCGCGTACAATGAATCCTCACTCGCTCACAAACTCGGATCGACCTTGCTCGGTGAAGAGTGGCTCAAGAGATGGGAAAGAAGTGCTGCGAAGGTCGCTCGCGGCTTAAGTAAATCGGATGAGAAGGAATTCGAAGAGAAGATACGCAGACATTCTCAGTTTAGACCCTCGTAAAAGTATTTTACTTGATTTCCATTCGCTCAAAAGATATCTCGATCTTTTCTACGGCATGGCCTGAGTTTTTGGCATTCATGGCAGGGCCGTCCCATTTAGTAGGAAAACATTCATGGAAGGTGATGGAGGTTTCTTCACCGGCATCATTTTGAAAAATAACTGAAATAGATTTTCTTTCAACCTTTCCATCCATAACCGACTTACGCCACTTGTAGAACTCACTCGTGTTTGACCAATCTTTTCTAAGACTAATCTTGCCACCCATTCGTTTGTGAGTAATAGCATCATCGCCGTCTCTGAAGCTGGAAGAGAAGGTACCTTCCACGGAAATAAATTCAGCGGCAAACTCTAGCGAGCCATCTTTTGTGAAAACTGCGACCTCTCGTTTTGAGGACTCGCTACTATTCTCCATCAACTTAGCGATCGTCAGACTGAGCTTCATGCCGTTTTCGTTAATAACAAATTTGTTCTCTTGGATACGCGTGATTACGTTTTCAGTTCCAACACTGGCCGGTGCGCGAGTGAAGTTCTTATTTGGCACAGTACTACAGCCGATGAGAAGTGTTGAAGTGATGAGTAAAAAGCTGAGTTTCATTTTCATTATTGTTTCCTTGCAAAAGGGAGTATTGCAACTTTTATCGGTAGAATTGGCAGAATAAATGAGGGTGAAACTGTCTAGGCAAGCTGTGATGGATGACTCAAGTTTCAAGCTGTTTACCAAGCTTCTCATAAGAATCGTGACGATTAATTGGAGGCAGCCATTCTCAGTTTAGAGGCAATTCTCTGGGTGCTTAAACGCAGAACGAATCTTTGTACTCGTCTTTAAAGACAAAGCATCAATCGTCCAATCCTCAATGTCGTGCTGATAGAGCTTTTCGTAGATGTAAGCCAGCGCTCCCACACGCAGTTTGTTACCGATAAAGCCCTGATTGAGATAACCCCAGAAATGGTATTGAAGACCCGGAACATCGTCCCCTTCTACAAGTCTTTCGAGTTTATACGTGATGACCGAAGAATTTCCACGGTTGACCATGAGTGCGTCTCCACTCGTGATCCACGGAATGACACCAAGAACGACGATCGGATCACCGTAAATTTCAAGGGCCTTGCTGAAAAGTTTTTCGGGAGAAACAGAAAATTCCTTCTGTCCCAGTAGCCATACAACGAGCGGCGATGAAAATTCATTGAACCTGGATGCCTTAACCACGAACTCATCGAATTTCTTGTGCTTCGGATTCCCGATGACAAGGGTAAATGGTTTCTTCGCATTCTTCTGCTCAATCGGAAGACCCTTATCATCAACATAAGGAAATGCGTAATTGGCGACGGCAGGAAGATGCTCCTCAATCTGCTGGAGGAGATTTTCTTCATTTCTTAAATTGAAAGCAGCCGCTTCTCCGTTCAGAAATTGCACATGCCGGAACCGCGCCAGATGCATGAAGGCTTCCCAGTAGTTCTCTACTGGAGATTTGAGTTCGAGGTTAGGATTTCCCAGAAGAATGAATGCGTTTGGGAGAAAGTACTCCGAGCGATCCATCGGGAAGCCAGGAAAGCCAGTAAGCTTCGAAACAAAATCAGGGAGCGAAATACCTGCGGGTATCGGATTAGCATCGACCCAGGGATTAATTTCAGTACGTAAGATATCAAGAATTTTCCCGCGGAATCCTCGGAGGGTCTTATTTGGATACTTATCTTTGATGGAAAGAGCAACCTGACAAGCGAAGCGCTCCATACGATCTTTGGTGAAATAGACCTCATTGGCCAATGACGAGAAACTAACTGTGAGAGTCAGAAGTATGAGGATTGCTTTCATACCAGCTATTAAAGCTGCTTTTGGGCCGGACGGACGCTAGCCTGCAGTCTTTATAGCGTTGTTTAAAATTTGGACACCTATTGGGCGCAATGATTCAGGTTGAGCTGCTCGAGCCCACAGGTTCTAGCCTCAGGGTTCACTTTGAAGCGGACGTTATAAAGACAGTCCCACCCCTTCTCGGAGAGGAAACTTAGCGTTGCTTCCATCTTGATGCCCTCACGCACGTAAACACTTCCAAGCCCAGCCTCGCTCATCTTAAACTTCTCGCCCTTGGAATTCTGAAACGCGAATAAGTTCTTACCTGCAGAAAGCATTCCTTCTCCCACGGCCCGAAGAACTTTAAGGCAACTCTTCTTAATGCCCTCAGGGATTACAGGCGCATAAAGGTCAAGGATTTGTTCTTCTCTTTGAGTGAAGACGATTGCCTTACCATTAATCAGCAGTTCGGATTTGGAGGCAGATTCCGGCGCAGGGATAAGTTTCAGGTCAAATTTTAGTTCATTCTTTTTAGCTGAATCCGTTGAGTACTTCACGATCATTGAAGACTCTTTGGCACTCCAGTCACCGGAGACTTTTGGCCCATTATTTTCTTCAGGCACAACAGTACCATCACGGAGAAGCTTGATCCGAAAATCTGAGTCGCCCGAAACTTTGATGAGCAAGGGAAGATGATTCCACGAAAGAAATTCTGCGGGAGTCTTCTCTGCGATGCTTAAACCGGGGAAGAGTACTACGAGACAAAGGATAAATTTAATCATGTGTAAAGGTACCTAACTAAGCACAAATAAAAAAGCCCCGCTTCCGCGAGGCTTGATTATCGATTTTCATGGTGGATTCGGCGGTTAATAAATAATCTTCAAGCTTTACAATTGAAGTAGCACAAAAGTAGCATTCGTCTTTAAAATCAAAGTCGAACACCTTGCTGTTTCAACGCCTTAACCTGATCTCCGATGAGTTTTGAGATTCGATTTGGTATTTTCGTAGCCGGATATCGGTCTACGATGTCCTGAGCTAATTGATCTTTGTTCTCCATCGTCGTTTGAGCTACTTTTTGCATTCGTTCTTCGAACGTACCTACCTTGAGGTCAAGTTCATGGTCCAGCAGTTCGAATTGCTTTTTACCAATTTGAGAGGGATCGTCTCTGTCACCAACTTTGAAAGAGAAATGCCGCTTTAGGTTTGGATATACTCCGGTGCTAAGAAGATCATAAAACGGAGCGAGCTCGATCTTTCCATCTTTTAAAAGCAGTGAAATGTTTTTCGAATGGCTGTCATTGTTTAGGATGAGGAGGTTAAAGCAGATCCAATCTAAAAATGCATAGATGCTTTCCTTCCTCTGCCGTATTCCGACGCTCGCAATGATCAAACTAAAGTCGTCTTTGATTGAAGGGCCACCCTTGGCTTCGTATTTAAACTCACTTGTAACTCCCAAAGCCTGGCAGAAGTCTTGTTGGTGAATACGGTGCACTTTTCCCTTGTTATCTTTATAGCGGTCGTAGCGATCGATCACGAAAAGCGGGAACTTCCCAGTTTCTACAACTTCGCAATAAGGGACGGTGAATCCAATGGAAGCCGCGAGCTCCATACAATAGTACTCGTTGTAGACTGATTCCTTTACACCCTCACGCACGATAGGAACCTTTACGATGTGAGTTGTCGGCCCGCCAGTTTTGGGAAGATAGAAGTTATCTTTCTCGAAGATTGCTGGGAATTTATCCTGTGCCCCTGCTAGTGAAAGGTAGCCTGGGTTGAGTTTTGCAATTTCGTGGGCAACCGATTGATGTTTATCAATAGCACTAAAGATTCGATCCATTGGAACTGGTACTAGTCCATCTACACTCTTGCGGTATGGAGAGATCTCCGCCGATGTAACAATGATTGCACCCGCGCAGTCTTGACCAAATTCTTTTAAAAATTCATAGGGACTTTCGATGTGGCGATCCTGACCTATCACTTTCCGCACATCCCCTTCAGGCAGTAAGTTTTCAAAAAAAGATAGGGTTGTTCGGTTTGGGAAAGAATCTTTCTGAAGAGGAAGTGCAAGACTCAAAGGAAAGCGCGCCGATTCCTTTAACCATTCCTCGCTATATTGAAACGACGTTACTAGCTGTTCATCACGCCTAAATTCTCCGACTTTGAGCGCCTCATAAAAAACGTTAAGCTTATTCATTCTTCAATCTTTATAAGTAACTCAAGGCCCAGGAACTTCCCGAGTTTTAGAAGTGTCGAAAGCTTCGCTTCTCGCTCAGCTTTTTCCAGCTTACTAATTCCGTTATGAGAAAGGTTACAAAGCTTTGCCAACTCCTTCTGTGAAATTCCTAGTTCTTCACGGCGATTTTTCAGAAGCTTTGCAAGGTCCTTGGTATTCTCAATCTTTTGCATCATTCGAATTCTCCCTATAGGGAGATTCTATACCGAAAAGACCTATTCTACAAAAACATTCTCCCAGAAGGGAGAATATTACCGAAATGTCGTAAGTATCTGTATAAATTCTCCCAAGAGGGAGAAATAATGAGTAATTTGAAAATAAAAAAGCCCCGCTTTCGCGAGGCTATTTTTATCGATCCGAGGAGATGGTGGATTCGTCGTGAACAGAATGATCTTTATAGGTTAGGTGAAAAGTAGCACACAAGTAGCACTTATTTGGAGAGGCTATCCATTGCCATCTCGGAAAGCGCGATCTCG
>JAYVHR010000019.1:0-2687 GCA_043771075.1 Bacteriovoracaceae bacterium | reverse complement strand
GAGTTTCAACTTTTTTATCGTATTCAAGGATCGGCACTGTCACAAAGAATGGATGCCTTACCGGTAACGGGAGCATAGTACTTCTGAGCGGAAAATCTTTCCAGAGTTCCGGATACTCTTCCTTGTATTGATCGATGGATTCCAGTTCGATGGGTTTAAAAAGTAGTGGCCGGAAATTAGTGATCTCGTAGTAGCGATTCCAACCCTCGCCTTTCATCCATCTTGAATAAAGTGTAGTGGGATAGCGATAGACGAACCAGGCGATCACACCCAGAGCAATGAAGAGAATAGTTAAGAAAAGGGTCATCCAGCGCATGCTAAGCCTTCAAAAAAACAATGATCATTTAGTCTTTCTATCGGAAGGTTCAGGAAAACTCATGAAAAATTTCTAACTGCCGAAAAGCTGTATGACTTAAGTCAGCTTAAAGGACTTTCTATGAAGTACTTAATCTTTGCTCTCCTCATCGTTGTCGTTGGTTGTGATACACCAACGCGCTCGCGTTTTCCTTCCACCGGCTCCACAGGTGATGCACTCGGAACAGGATTTACTACTCTTCCGCCAACACCAGTAACTCCCACGACACCAACTACTCCTACATCTCCAGCGACACCGGGATTTGAGAACTGTAATCTTACGAAAAGCAGCTCAACTGCAGATCTGGGCGGAATTGGTATCTGTAAGAACACAGTCACTGAAACGAAGATCCGTATCGTATCTTCGCTCACGAATACAACAAGCCGTACCTGCATCATTCCGACTTATAAAGATCAGGCCGGGAACTCTACCTATCTCGGGGATCCTCAATGCTTATATACGAAAGCAGAAGAAGTAGTCGAAGGTGGGCTTGTCAAAAATCGAAACGGACTTTCTGGTTATCCCATTAATGGTGTGATGATAATGCGAGAGCAATTACTGGTTGAATATTTCGGATGCATGGACGCTTATGCGAAATACATTTCGTATTATTGTCCGGCCAACCCAACCTATGCACCGTGCGCTCAGGGTGCTTCGAACTACCGCGCGCAGATTTGTAATCAGTTCAAATCTAAGTATCCAAACAACTACATTGACCGCTTTCTTTAAAAATCAATGAAGCTGTGGGCGTCCTTTCTGGGTGCCCACACTGAAAATTCCCACTAATTCCTCAAATCGAGTGACGAACGAAAGAATCGGCAGAAATATTTCGCCTTTATTTTTCCGGTCGATGTACATCGTACCAATCACAATATGGTGGAACATTTTTGTGTCGGAATAGGTTTTGATATAAGTCTGAACCTTCAGACCATCCTGGATGTCTTCAAAAGACCGGTCGGGAACTTCCACGGTCTCCTGCATTTTGTCGTCAAACAGGTGATATTCCTCAAAACCAAAATCTCCGGCCTTGATATTCTCGATCAACTTTGACAGGTACTCGGACTTTTTCAACCCGATCCACTCTTCCACTTCATCTGGTATTGAGAATTTATCTTCGTCGCTCACTTACCCTCCGGGGCAAAACCTACCCTCTCAGGCATCTTATCACTTCCTAGTAAGATAGGAGGGAGAAAAGGAGATCTGTCGATGCGAAAGATTGTTGATGCGCCCGGATTAGATCAGTTGATCGAAGCAGGAAGTTCCGGATATTTTCCGTTGTTTTACCAGGATTGGATTCTCGAGTCGTTTGCTGATAAGGCGACGGCCCAGAAAATCTCTTTTTCCCGTGCGGCCGAAACGGTTCACCGCATGTATAAGCAGATGGAGCGTCACAGCTCTATCGAAAGAAAGAAGACTGCCATTCAGGCATTGAAGAATGAAGATCGCACAGACTTCATCCTTTCCTTCATGAAGATGGTGGAATATCGCACGTTAGATAAATTGAGGGAGCTCCACTGATGCGGATGGGTCTGCTCTTCACAACACTACTCGTTTCCGGATCCGCTCTTGCTGAGTACCGGGCCTACCAGTATCTTGTGAAGTCGTCTGACCCGTATGCATCTTCCACAAAAGCGGATGCCCGCTATATTGTCTCCACTCTCAATCCTCAGAATTATAAAAGCTATCATGGCGGATCGTTCATTACGGTGGACCTCCTCCGCACATGGATCTGCCCAGGATATACCGGCCGCGGTACTGAGCCCTGTGATCATCCTTACGATAAGGAGACTCCATGACCAAAATCGCAAGAGATCTGGATCACGTCCACTCGAAACTGATCGAGACTCTCAATCGTAAGCATGAACGCGAAGTAAAACGGATGAATGAAATTCATTCCGAGAACACGGGCCAGATCCGTAAGGCGCAGTCACTCGATCTCGTGACTCTCCAGGATCAGAACGAGCGCCAGGTATCAGAAGAAAATGAAAAGAAAGAGCGCGTTCTCACTCAGCTGAAAGGCAATCTTGATGAATCGAAGCGCTTGACTGAAAAACAACTCAAAGATCTCGAAGAGTTTAAGACCAAAGAAGTGACAGACCTAAGCGTAAAAAATTCAACTGATCGTGAGCGCATTTCCGGTGAACACAACGAAACGCTTGAAAGCATGAACCAGAGATACAACCAGGCCTCCAGAAGAATCAATCTTGATGGTCAGGAACGCGTGACGACCCTCACCCAGCAGCAGAATGAACAGCTTGCGGGCCGGAAAGATTTTGGTCAGAGAAAAATCGATGATCAGCACATCAAACATGTTGAGCGATTCCAGAAAGAC
>JAYVHR010000018.1:0-2573 GCA_043771075.1 Bacteriovoracaceae bacterium | reverse complement strand
TGGGCCATGACAGCAATCGGCATGAATGAAAGAAGTATAAAAAGTATGTAATGCTTCATTCTGTCCTCCTGCTTTAATTTTCCCAGAGTGTCTTACGAGACGCCGTATAAATCTTCCGCAAGAAAGAAGAGTGATTCACCACAATATGATTGAGGCAAACTTAAGTCCGATGGCATAAGAGCGCATCTATAGAATTTAGGAAGTTAATCGCCACAGGAGGGCAACATGAAGTTTCTTCCGGTTTTATGGATACTATTCGCATTTACTGCCTACGCTGAACGTCTGACGACAAAAATCTCACACATTGAGGAAGGAAAAAATGCCAGGGATGAGCACTTGATTCTTTTCCAGAATGGCCGCGTGGGATTTGTTTCTGCCGCTGAGAAATCTTCTCTGAATATGCTGAAAGAAAGTATGAGAAGGGGAGAATGGCTGGAAATCGAACTTGATCGAAAAAATAATTTTGTCGGTGGAAGTGTCGTTGCTGCCCCCAAAAGCTTTCCGTCTCTCAATGACCCCGATCCGGGAGAGATGTCCTATGTTCCTACCAATCTTGCTACTTACGATGAAGCGAACGCTGCATTCCTTCGCATGAATCGCCGTCATCAAAGGGCAAGTCAATGTTATAACCGCGCCCACATCTGGACGTATGAGGAATTTCAGCGCTCGCAACTTCGCACGATGAAACTCTTTCTGTTCTTCACCCGTTCCTACATCCGGAAATATCGATACAACTGGTGGTTTCACGTTACCCCGATGACTTATGTCAACGGAACAGCAATGACGATGGACCGGACTTTCATGAAGCGTCCGGTAGAGATCAAGACCTGGACGGATAATTTTATTTATTCGAAAAGAAATTGTCCCATTATCAGCAAATACTCCCAATACCGGAACAACCAGGAAGTAGAACACTGTTACCTTCATCCGGCATCGATGTATTACTGGCAGCCGCGCGACCTCGAAACCAATGAAAGAAATGGATTTGAGAAAAAACAATATGTCCGCTCAGAGGTAAGCTGGGCCTATCAGGAAGCTTTCTGATAGCATGTCATGATGAAAGAATTTAAAATCGAGGGCGGTGATTTCATCGCCCTCTGTGATCTCCTGAAAGTCACAAATCTCACTGAAAATGGCGGCGAGGCCAAACACGTTATTGGGGAAGGCAAAGTCAAAGTTGATGGTGCCGTGGAAACCCGCAAGCGCTGTAAGATCCGGCAAGGTCAGCTCGTGGAATATAAGGACAGTTCAATCAAGGTGATCTAGCTTCAGGATAATTTGAGTTGTTGAACTCCTCCCGGATCTTTTATCATCCGGGCCGGGGGTTTTTATGGCCAACGCCGGTTTTCTCGGAATTAGTCTTCTTGCCTATGCTTCCTGGCAAACACTCCATTTTCTCAATGATCGCAGTCCCCGCGTCTGGGCCAAACAACGATTCTACCGCTATCTTCCCCGACCATCTATGGAGTCTTTGAAGAAAGGGAAGAGCTGTCACTCATGTCTTTTCTTTGATGAGCACCCTGATTTCAGGAATGCGGGAAACTGTTCGCATCCCGGTTGGGCCGCGGCCATGAATTCTCAGGAAATCATGGTTAAGAAAGTGGGGTCGTGCGAACTTTGGTGTAAAACTTCTCCTCTTCGGGAAGTGGATACAGCACTTCTTCCGGATCTGTTCCCTTTTTCTGAATCAGCATCTGGGTTCCCACCTCATTAAGATATTCAAGACTCGCGAGTTCTTTTATCTGGGGAAATAAATCATTTTCTTCCTTCGCCTCATGCGACAGCAGAAGTTCGGTCAGCACTTTAAGTTTTGCGACTTTGGCCGTCTCGGTCAGCTGGTCGTCATCAAGTTCCTGCAGAAGCTGCATGCAGATGGTGTGCTCTTCAAGGGCGAGGGCGACAGCATCCTTCAGATCCGGTATCTCAAAGAGGCGCGGATAAAAAATTTCTTCCTCAATGTGGACATGCCGGATCAGTTCGTCTCGAAGTTCGGAGTAATTTTTTTGGATATTTTCCGGACGCAGAAGTTCTTCATGCCTTCTATGATCAGTTGTCAGAAGTTTTAAGGCATTCATTTGCGCTCTCGCAGATCTTCTTCCTGAAACTGACGTGTGCCCTTGGCCTCCAGCTGCTGCGTGCGATCCTGGCCAGCGTGAGATTCCTGAGGAAACGTTTCTTCTAACTTCGGCGGACGATCACCCAAAGTTTTATTACCCTGTCTCAGTTCTGGTTTCTTCTGCGCAGCGAAGGCAGCGAGCGGAATAAGAGCGAGGAGAATTAAGGTCATCTTCATAAGGTCCTCCTTGGACTTAACTGATCTTATGTCCCGGAAGATAGTCCTTCATATTGAGTTATCCTTAAATTTACTCCCCATCCTGATTTGATTATCACTGTAGCAAGAGAGGTGATTATGAATCATGATCAGAATGAAGTAGAAAAGCGGATCGATGTGAAAGAAGCATGGGATGTAAACTTCTGGTGTGAGGAACTCAATCTCCGGGCGGAAGAACTGAAAGAGATCGTGAAAATGGTGGGCCCTGAAATTCACGATGTCCGCGTTCATCTCGCTAAAA
>JAYVHR010000017.1:0-5742 GCA_043771075.1 Bacteriovoracaceae bacterium | reverse complement strand
GAGCAAAGTTCTTACGGTATCAGAAAGTTGAGCGCCTTTAGCGACCCATGCTTTGATTCCATCAACATTAACGCTCTTAAGACCTTCAGCTGCCTTAGGGTCGTATTGGCCAAGCTTCTCAAGAAACTGGCTGTCACGTGGACTGCGAGAGTTAGCAGCTACTATAGTGTAGATCGGACGGTTTTTGCGACCACCACGGGCCATTCTGATTTTTACCATTTGGAAATCTCCTCTAAAGATCACGAATAAAAAATGTAACATTTTATAGTTCGAAACACTCTGGGTGTCAAACTAAGGTCCTAGAAATACTTCTTCCCATAGGGGCTTTTCTTGCCGGATTTGTCCGTGTTTGTGATCCCCGGAGTCTGTCCCTTTGGCGCCTGACGGAAACCTTTCACTGGTCCCATACCTGGAATACTCGGGAGTCCGCCCCCCTTCATCATCCCCATCATCCCGACCATCATCTGCTGCATCTGGTTGAACTTCTCAATGAAGGAGTTCACTTCCTGGACCGATCGACCTGCGCCGGTAGCAATCCGCTTTCTGCGTGAGCCATCGAGAATCTCAACATGCTCGCGCTCTTTTTTGGTCATCGAGTTGATGATGACTTTCATATTCTTCATTTCATTTTCGGCACCGGAGAGATCTCCGATCTGACGGAGGGCCCCGCCCATTCCCGGAATCATTTTAAGAATTGATCCGAATGATCCCAGACGATTGATCGTTTCCATTTGTTTGACGAAATCATTGATCGTGAAGCGGCCTTTTTCCAGGTTCGCCATCATGCCCATGGCATCGTCCTGGTTGATCGCTTCTTCCGCTTTTTCAACGAGAGAAAGCACGTCACCCATATCGAGAATGCGTTTAGCGAGGCGATCCGGATGGAATAGATCGAGATCCTTCATCTTCTCGCCGATAGAAATAAACTTGATCGGCACACCTGTGACGTAACGGATGGAAAGGGCCGCACCACCGCGGGCATCGGAATCCATCTTGGAAAGAACCACACCAGTGAGTCCCACTTTCTCGTGGAAAGTCTTGGCGACATTCACCGCTTCCTGGCCGGTCATGGCATCAGCAACGATGAGCACTTCCGGTTTATCGAGTGATTTTCTCACGTCAACGAGCTGATTCATGAGTTCGTCATCAACCTGCAGTCGTCCTGCGGTATCGATGATCGCGATATCTTTGTGGAGTTTTCTCGCGTGCTCCATCCCTGCCTTCACGATATCAACAGCTGACATCGAAAGATCAGAATCAAAATAATCCACACCAAGATTTTTCGCGTGAGTGATGAGCTGATCTTTAGCGGCCGGACGGAAGTTATCTGCCGGAATGAGGATGATATCTTTTTTCGATTTGTTTCTGAGATGAAGAGCAAGCTTTCCGGCGAAAGTTGTTTTACCGGCACCATTCAGCCCTACAATAAGAATCGGCATGACAGGCGGACGGTTAAGGTTGAGTCCTTCGGATTCGCCACCCATAAGTGCAGCGAGTTCATCGTGCATGATTTTCACAAACTGCTGGCCAGGATTCACACCACGGAGAACTTTTTCACCAAGGGCCTGGACCTTCACTTTTTCAACGAATTCTTTTACTACCTTGAAATTTACGTCCGCTTCGAGAAGGGCCGTTTTCACACCTTTCAGGGTCTCTTCGATATTTTCTTCGGAGATTTTATTGGTGCCTTTCAGACTGCGGAAAGCATCTGAAAACTTCTCACTTAAATTATCGAACATGGATCAAGCTCCGGTTAAATTTGACCGGATGAGCGTACTACATTCAGAGGGATGAGACACTATGAAATCCGCCCCGGCCTCCCGGAGATAACTCTCACTGGCACCCGCATTCCAGACCGCACCAATGGCGAGCACTCCGAAATTTCGCGCGCCCTGCATGTCCATGGAAGAATCCCCTATGACACAGATATTCTTTTTGGCACTTTCCCCCAATAGATCAATCAGTCCCCGGACATTGGGTTTCGGAGGAGCATCATCGGGAGTAGAAATGCCCTCAAAGAGATGTTTCACTCCATTATCTTCCAGGATGCGCAGTGTTGAAGCGCGTCCCCGGGCAGTCCAGACGTAGAGCCGGCAATCCACGGCCAAATCCAACAAAAGCTCTTTGATCCCCGGGTAGAAGGCCGGGCGGGCCAGATTGGTGTTGAAAAGGGTTCCATCGCAATCGAATACTACTAAACGCATGAAAAGATTTTAGTAAGGGATGGGTGTTGTTTACAAGGACTAATCGCTGTCTTAAAACTCTTTCTCATGAACGATCCCCGTCCCTTTAGTCCAGAGCTCTCGGAGAAGATTCGTCTTTTCCAGGGCAAAGCGCAGAAGATTAAGCTGGGCCAAATCTCCTTTGATTCAAAACTTCTTCTCGCTCCGATGGCGGGAATCTGTAACATTCCCTATCGTCTCCTGATGGAAGACCTCGGTGCCGGCGGAACTGTGTCCGAACTAATCTCGTGTCACGGAATTAATTACGGAAACGCGCGCACTCTCGAGATGCTGAAAATTCATCCGCTCGAAAAGAATGTCGGGATTCAGCTCTTCGGAGAAGATCCGGAATCGATGGCGAAGGCCGCCGAAGTCGCGGAAAGTTACGGCCCGAAATTTCTCGACATCAACATGGGTTGTCCGGTCGCAAAAGTTGTGACGAAAGGCGGAGGCTCGGCCCTCATGAAAGAAGTGGAAGCACTCGCTCCACTGTTTGAAGGAATGAGAAAGCGAATGAAAATTCCTCTCTCCATCAAAATCAGAACGGGATGGGACGCGAATTCCAGAAACGCTTCTGAGATTTTAAATATCGCTCACAATTCAGGAATTGAGTGGGTCGCAATTCACGGCCGAACGAGAACTCAACAGTACACCGGAATGGCCGACTGGGAATTCATTGAAAATCTCAACGAGACAAAAAAACTTCCTCTCATAGGCAATGGTGACCTTCATCATCCTTACGGAGTTTCGGAAAGATTGAAATCCTCTCAGTGCGATGCTCTTATGATCGCGCGCGGAGCTCTCAGGAATCCATTTATTTTTCTGGAAAGTCTTGATTCTGAATATGCCTCGAAGAAAAAATCCATCTTCCTCGGGAAAGATTATTGGGAAGTGGTGCAGAGACTTCACCAGTATTGTTCTGAAACATTTACGGAAGAAAGAACAGTTCTCGTTCAGCTTCGTAAACTCGTTGTCTGGTTTGCGGCGGGCTTTCCTCACTCCGCTGCCTTCAGGTCTCAGATCTTCACCTGCCAGGACCTTCAGGGATGCATGAATATCTCTGAGGACTATTTCCTGAGCCTCGGAAGTGGTCAGAAATCCATCAATTACGACGAAGTTTTCATGAGTTCGGGCCACGGTTAATCAAAAAATCCCTAAATACTCAATTTCCCGGAACAACTGACCGAATAGTGAGTTGTATGAAAGGACTATTCCTTCTTGCTCTTATCATTTCGTCCGCGGCTATGGCCGCGGGGCCTAATTGCAATCGTCTTCAGACGATTGCCTTTGACTATGAAATGAGAATGAAAAGAAAGATTGTTACTCCTGCCTGTCGCGAAGAAACTCTTCCCGAACTCACTATCACTGATATTACATTGAGAGACGAAGTTCTTGAACGCATGAGATGCTCTCCTCTCGCTGCACTTGAAGAAAGAGCGAAGACTCTCGAAAACCAGATCACTCTCATTGGTGGTTTTCAGGTTCTGAAAAACGAAATCAGAGAAAATAAAGAAGCTGCTGCTCAGGAAAATCTCACACGTGCCCAGCGTGCCGCGAGAGATTTCCGTCGTTCACTTGGAACGGCCCAGGCCTTCGATCTTCTTCTCAATACCGCCGGTGCTCAGCCGATCATTCGCCAATTAAAAGAAATTCCCGAAGAAAACAGAAATACGCCGGCGAAACTTCTTCAGACAATGAGATCACTTTGCAGTAACCGTCAGGGTCGCGAGCGTAATGCGCAGGATGCCTGCAGTACTCAGTTCTCTCCTGATGAAGACAGCACCAGAGAACTCAACTCACTCATTTCCACCGCTGCATTAACTGATAGTGAACTCACAACGATGTCTGGCGCTCTTGCCATTCAACGTACTGATGGCGGATCGTGGTCATTCCGGGAAATGTACGCTGAACTTCGTGAAGCGATTCCTAAAATCCGTGACGGGAGACTTACACTCACCCGCTCAGAATTGAATGCCATTAAAAATATTCCGGACTTCCAGGATGTCGCTGCTCTTCCTTTCATCAATGCTTTGAAGACAGCGAAGACAGGAATGAAAACTCATACATCGCTCGAAAAATTCAAGTTCGTTGCTGAGGATCTGAAAGAGCGGATGAAAGTGGAATCCCGCTCGAAGATTTCATGGCTCTGGAAAGAAGTGAAAGATTCCGGGATTACCCTGACTCCTGAACAGCGCGCTGTTTGTGATCAGTCTCTCCGTGATTTTGCCAAGGCAAGAGAATGCTGGTCGGCAGTTGTCGCTCAGAAAGAAACTATCCCTGCCAACAATGCAGACAAAAAGGCTTTCATCTCCAAGCTCGAAAACGGCATGGGTTCTTCACTTCGCTATCTCGATAGTTTTGAAGACGTCTCCCGGTGTCTGAGCCCGCAGGAAGGCGCGACGGCACTTTCTCTGGCCAATACCGGTGATGAACTTTCAAATTGTTCTTCTCTCAACATGCTCAATGCTGACCTTGAAAAGATCCAGAATGAACTTCTCATCATCAATGGTCTCCGCGACAGAATTGCTACTCAGAACCAGCGCGACATGCAGTTCAGGAATTTTGCAGTGGAAAAACTGGCACAGCTCAACTGTGCCGGCCGCGAAGTCTCAGTGGTAAGTTGTGAAGAAAATCCCCTCGCAAGAGTGGCACCAGAAGCAATGAACCTCGTCTCAGATGTGGTAGGCCTTTCAATCGTTCATTCAACACCAACAACGGCAACAGATCTCGAAGCAATATGCGAAGAATCGACGGGAGCAATGGAAGAAGATCTTTGTTCTTTCTATGATTCTCCTCCTGCAAATCCAAACGTTACTGACCGTCCCGCTCCACCGTCCTCTGATTCATCATATGTTGAAGTCAGAGATGCCCGCGATCCGTCCCGCGAAGCTTTCACTGAAGGACTCCGGAATATTGGCTGGGGAATAGTTGGTCAGCTTCAGAATAATCGGCAGACGTATCCCAATCCGTACGCAGGAATCAACCCTTTCCCGTATAACTACAATCCTTATCTCGGAAATGGTGCTCTTTCTCCTTCTGATCAGATTCTCTTTAATGCGAGATTCTACGGTGGGTACGGTTACTACACGCCGACACTTGGAGCGGCCCCTTATACTGCCTTTCCGGTCGTCTCTCCTTATGTCCAAGCGGGTGCCGGAAACAGTAGCTCTTACTTCGCAAACTTCGGAACCTACAAATAAAGTAGGCATAAGCCCGAGTCACGCACTCTGCTCCTCATAGGGAATCAGCCCTTTATCCCCTTCCGGCAGGAATTTCCCATCCCATTGTACAATAAAGCTAAGACGCGAGAACTCCGAAAACATGGATGAGGAGATCACCGAAACATGGACGTTAGGTATCTGTTACTGCTTTTATTGCTCGTATCGTGCATGCCTGAAGGTCAGGTGTCGCGTAGTAATCTGTCAGATGAATCCGGATCAACAACTGCTGGCTCGACCACTGGCGGAACCATTCCCCCGGAAACAACCACATCACTTTCATTTAAATATCTCGCAGTAAC
>JAYVHR010000016.1:0-2143 GCA_043771075.1 Bacteriovoracaceae bacterium | reverse complement strand
TGCAATGTCTTTCACAATGAAATTAAGGTCTTAAGCTGTCCCGATCCCTACTAAAGTTTTGAGGTATAAATCGAGATCGAATTTGTGGAGATCATCCACAGATTCACCGACACCGATGTACTTAATCGGAACTTTCAACTGATCAACAATTCCGACGGCGCTTCCCGCTTTCGCTGATCCATCACATTTTGTGAATATAATTCCGGTGAGTTGGAGCGCCTTGTGAAATTCCTGCGCCTGTTTGAGAGCATTCTGGCCGGTTATCGCGTCCAAGACGAGAAGAACTTCACTCGGTGCCATCGCATCGATCTTGGCCATGACCTTCTTGGTTTTGATGAGCTCATCCATCAGGTTCTGATTTGTGTGGAGTCGTCCGGCGGTATCGATCAGGCAGTAATCGTAATTTCCGCTGACCGCTTTGGCTACCGTGTCATAGGCAACACCACTTGGATCCGCGCCGTCTTTTGCCCGAACCATTTCCACTCCCGCACGTTCGCACCAGATTTGTAATTGATCAACTGCTGCTGCACGGAACGTGTCACAGGCCCCGACAATAACTTTATTGCCTTCGGCCTTGAGTTTCGTAGAGAGTTTTCCAATCGTTGTTGTCTTTCCCGCGCCGTTCACACCGACAATCATAATCACTTTTGTTGTCTTCACATCATCCAGGTTTTTTTCCGTTCTCTGGACCGGTTCCATTTTCTCTTTCATGAAATGATAAACGAGTGACTGAATCTCTTCCGCTGTTTTTCCTTTTCCTTCTTTTTCCAGACGAGAAAGAAGCTCCTGCACGAGCCCGGTCGGAAGGTCTGCGGTATAAAGAACTTCCTCGATTTCATCGAGCGAAGGTTTTTCCCCGGCAAATAAATTTCCGATTTTTCCCCAGACTTCCGAGCGTGACTTATCCAGACCGAGTGTCAATCTCTGCGACCAGCTGATTTTTGCCGGAGTAATTTCAACCGGAGTAATGTCCGGGGCCCGTGCTTCCGTAGGAATATCAGTAGAAATCTTTCTTTGTTTTCTGCTATTAAAAAAGTATGTGAGGAGTCCGCCGACAACGACAAAACCACTGACGTAAACTTCGAGGTTATCGCCAAGTAATTGCTGAATCTCGTTCATGCTTTTTCCTCAGAAAAATATCGCCGGAGTACATCCCAGACGATGGACGCCGTTGCACCCCATAAAAGATGAGTATGTGGTCTCATCGGATGGAAGAGAACGGGTGAGCGAGTATATCCGTTGCGCCAAGCAAACTGCCAGTCTTTTTCCCGGCACAAGTCTTCCCAATCATAGGGAATCATGACATCCCATTCGCCATTGGACTTCGCTTTTTGAATGAAATCTTCCATGGGAATTTTGAGCTTTGCCATAACCGGTACAATGGCCTGTAGGCGCGAAGTCATAATCACCGGAAGGTAACCCATGAATTCTATCGACGTGCTATCGAGTCCGGTTTCCTCAGAGAATTCTCTCTGGGCCGATATCCAAGGATCATGTTCGTGTTGTAATTTATGTCCGCCAAAGAACGCAACTTGTCCGCTGTGAGTGGGCATCGATTCAGATCTCTTGATGAAAATGACTTTCTCATCATCACAGAGAAAGACCACGGCCCCTTTCCACTTGTCCGGGGAAAGAGTATGTTCTTTTTGTAGAAGATTTTTTAAACGGTGAAGGTCCATGCGTCGTTACCAGTTTGAGCTAATTCAGATTATCCGGAACTATTTCGGGGAGCAAGGCTTCCTCGATGTTTTAACTCCTCCCGCCGTGGAGAATCCGGGAATGGAAGTTCACATTCACCCCTTTCAGCTGCATTCCGTGAAAGACAAGCGTCAACTTCCACTTTATCTGCACACTTCTCCTGAGTTTTGCCTGAAAGAGCTCCTGGCCGACCAGAAAGAAAATTTCGAAAAGATTTTTTCTCTCAGTTACTGCTTCCGTGATGAGCCGGATTCGCCTGTTCACCGCAAACAATTTCTGATGCTCGAATGGTACAGAAAAAACGAACGTTACGAATCAATTATTAAAGATGTTGATAACTTGATCAGTTATGTGATTTCGAATTCTAAAATTCCAGTGAGAAAGAATATATCCGGACAAAAACTTGTCATCAAAACGATGCAGGATTTATTTCGTGAATTTCTTA
>JAYVHR010000015.1:0-2263 GCA_043771075.1 Bacteriovoracaceae bacterium | reverse complement strand
TTCAATGACCAGCATTCCTTCCTCACGCGCGCGTGCCTTCATCTCAGGAAAAAAAGAGCCTTTCAGTTTTTCATGAAAGAGACCGCGCGCCACTTCATCAGCAGACTTTTCTATGCCATGAAACTGCATGACCATCGCGAGACTGGCGGGACCGCAGTGATTTTCTTTCTGTGCAATGAGGGGAACGTTTTCGATTTTGTGGGAATAAAGGTCTTCCTTCCTGTCCGTCAGCCGGTCTGTGACCGGTGTGCGGGTTGCACATGAGACGAACAGGAAGAAAAGAAATAGGACAGGAAATTTCATCAGATCCGTTTAGCTAAGTAGATGATCAGCACCACGAGTAGAACGATAATGAGAATTCCACCGATATCGCCGGCCACAGTAGCCTTCTGAATATCAATTTCAAGTTTCTTCACGTCGCTGTCTGAAAGTGATGAGATTCTTTTCTGAGCATCGAAGGGATCAACGCCAAGTTCGATCAGCTTGTCTTTCACATCAGAGCGGGCAATGAAATTGTGAATCGTCGACTCACCTGTTCCGCGATTGAAGTCCGAGACAACTTCCTGGGTACTGATGAGACCCGCCTGGGCCTTCATAATCGGAAGTTCAGTGAGTGTGAATGAAATCATGAGAGCGATAAGAAAACGGGCGTAATAAATCAAGAGGTCCTCCTTGAATAGACTCCTCTTAAAATTACCAGAGGAATGCAAAGTGAAGGAGACGCAAATGGCCGGCGGGGTGCGCCCGCCGGGGACTAAATTTTTTGTGATTGGATAATCTTAACAAGATTGCGCACATTTTCTTCCGGCGTCTGAATCAGAACACCATGGCCGAGTCCTGCGATCCATCTCTTGAAATCAAGACCGCGGTTTCTCAGATCATCATAGTAAGCACGAGCTTTTTTCTCCATGAGTGGACCCGGAAGATGAAGCCACGCGGGATCCAGGTTGCCCTGGATGAAAACGTGTGGCGGAAGAAGCTTCTGGATTTCCACCAGGTCACAACGCCAGTCGACACCAAGAACATCGATCAGAGTGAGATCAAGGGCCTTCACGTGAGGGACTTGAGTGTGCTTCGAGTAATAAATGATTTTTTTATCCGGACAATTCTTTTTAAATTCTTTCAGCACCTGATTGAGTTTCGGAACTATGAGTTCCTTGTAATCACCCGGCGAAAGTTCTCCGGCCGCCGTATCAAAGAGGCAGATCGCATCCGCGCCGCCTTTTGCCTGAACCATCATTTCATTCAGAAGTTCCGGGATAAGGAGTTTTGTGAATTCTTCCCAGCGTCCGTCATAAAGACCTTTCTTCGCGGAAACAAGATTTCCCGCGTGAGAGCCTTCGACAGCGTAAGTGTAAAGGGTGAAAGGGGCGCCGACAAAACCGAGCAGAGTGACATCTTTGGGAAGTCTCTCGCGCAGAAGTGTGCAGGCCTCACCCTGAAACGAATAAAATTTCTCACCCGGAACAGTGACTTTAAGTTTCTTCACATCTTCCGGGGACTCCAGGTGCCATTCGAGAGTCGGTGGACCTGAATGATAGGAAAGACCGAGACCCAGCTGTTCCAGAGGAAATAAAAGATCCGAAAAGAGAATGGCAGCATTGAATCCAAAATCCTGGATCGGGCCCAGTGTCACTTCACAGGCAAGCTCCGGAGTCTTACACATTGTCATGAAGTCGGAATTTTTTTTGATGGCCTGATAGTGCGAGTGATATCTCCCTGCCTGGCGCATGAACCATACCGGAAGAGTAGCACCGCGATTTTCAAAAATATTCATTATGAGTTTCCTTTCAGTTCTAATTTGTATCCGACGCCCCTCACGGAGGTAATCTTGAGTCCGGAAGCTGAATCTGAATCAGACCATTTCCGTAGCTTCACCATGTAATTATCAATCGTGCGGTTCGTGGGGAAACTGTTTTCTCCCCAGATCGTCTCAATCATTTCATCACGGGTAATGACTTCATTTTTTTTCTGAATCAGGAGCTCAAGGATCGCGCATTCTTTCTGTCCGATAGAGCTGACTGTGCCCGGGCCATCCTGAATTTCAAACCGCCTGGGCCAGAAGATAAGCTTCCCGAAACGGAATTCATCCTGGTTTTCCATGCTGCGCGAGCGTGAGCGGAGAATCCTATCGAGGCGAAGAGTGAGTTCTTTTAGCTCAAAAGGCTTCGTGATGTAATCTTCTGCCCCAAGTTCGAGACCTTCTACTCTGAGAGTGGGGTCATTCAAAGCGGTACAGAAAAGGAGAACACAGTCCTTTCTT
>JAYVHR010000014.1:0-5958 GCA_043771075.1 Bacteriovoracaceae bacterium | reverse complement strand
GATAAATTGCTGGGCGCTGTCGGAAAAGAAGAGCATCACATTTCTGCGGCCGGTGAACATCAGGCAGGAGAATAAAAATGACTGAAAAAGAGCTCGAATCCAAAGAAAGAATTATCAGCATCTCGCGAATACTCTTTGCGGAAAAAGGCTTTGAAGGAACGACGGTCAGAGACATCGCCACCGGCGCAGAAGTGAACGTCGCTTCCGTGAATTATTATTTTTCCAGCAAAGAGAAACTGTTCGAAGAAGTTCTTCGCGCGGGTTATAACGATTGTTCGGCCGAAGTTACGAGAATCATGGCCCCGGGAAAAAACCTTGAAGACGGGCTCGTGGAAATTTTCAGGTATTATCTGGAACACCATCACGATCTTCTTTCCATGTTCAAACTCATGATGTCGAGTCAGGAGAAACAAAGATTCATGCCGGAAGGAGACCAGGACTTTGGTCCGCCCGGAGGAAAATTTGTTGCGGAAGCCATCATTCGCGAACTCGGAAAACAGCCGAAAGACGAAGACCTTCACTGGGCACTCAAGACTCTGTTCAGTCATGTTACCCATACAGCTATTTTGTATAACTGCTGCTTCAAGGAAAGAAAAATCCCCTTCACTTCCGATGACGACATCGAAAAGAATATCCGCAGACTGTGTCGGGTGATTCTGGCGGACTTAAAGTGAGTCGATGAAATTGAGTGCGTCGTTCATCATGCCGTCGAAGTAAGGATTGCCCTTACCAGTCGTCTGACTGAGAAAATCATCCGGACTCTGACTGATGTTGTTGTGAAAGACCCCGCTGAAGGGGCCGAAATAAGATACTTTGCGGTTGATGGGATAACGATTGAAGTAACGGATGAGTCCAGGCACATCGAGCACCGGATCGGCCCAGGTATAGGCCATGTAATAAGGAATTGAAACCGGCTTCTTCAAAACTCTTAATTGCGTTTCACGGATTAAGAGAGCTGCTCTGGGATTGAAATCCGGAACCTGAATCCCATCGGGTCTCTGAAACACAAAAAGATTTCCGTTGATGTGAAACTGCTCCCCTGCCCTTGCAGAAAGGATGGTGGGCCAGTTCAGTCTCACTGCCGGTGATAGCATCACCATGCCATGAATCTCCTCCGGATTTCTTTTCATCGATTGCTCGAGATTCAGGAGTGAGCCCAGCGAGTGACCGGCGAGAATAATCTTATCGCCGTGCTGTTTTGCCAACTCCCATCCAATGTCCGCTTCACGCGACCATTCCTCTGAATCCATTTTCCCCATACGGTACCAGTCTTTTTCCCAGTGACCCGGAAGAAGTATGGTGACGACATTGTAACCGCGATCGAAAAAAGCCTCCGCCATACCTTTAAAATAAAGGGGCGAAGAAAAGATACCGTGAATGAGAAGGACGGATTTTTCGGTCTTGTGACCGTGAGACAATAGATAAGGAAGATGGCGTTCGTGGGATACATTCTTCTTTTTGTCTGCCAGGTACTCCGGGAAAGTTATTCCGAATGCCGGAAAACTCAGGAGGAGAAGAAGATATTTCATAGGGTCTGAAATTTAATGGGAACTGACATGTCGATTGTCTTGGACGCAAACTCTGACGGGATTGCCTTGAATTTTCCGACTTTTTTTACCGCTTCAAGTCCTGCTGTATCCAGCCGGTCATTTCCTGAAGAGGTATCAATGCGTATGTCCTGAATTGATCCATCAGCGAGAAGTGTAAACGCTACGACCACAATTCCCGTCTGACCCAGACGACGGGCGGCCATGGGATAAAATTTGTTCTGATCAATGCGAGCTCTTAGTTCTGCCTTGTACATTGTCTTGAGATCGGCAATCGCTGTTCCGGTAAGAGAACCACCGCCAAATCCAGGCATCGCTCCGGGCTTTCCATCGGAAACAAGTGAAGTTGAAGAATCAGTTGCTGCAACCGGAGCAGAAGGGGCCACCGATTTTCGTTTTAAGGTCTTCGAAGTGTTTGATCTGATTTGCTTAGGTGGAGAGACCCGGGGTGAACCTGCCATCAGCATATCGCCGGCAATTTTAATATTGAGGATCTGATTTCCGAGCTTGTGAGTTGTTGCTTCGTTAGCGATAAAAACCAGGCCCCCGAAAACCAGGGCAAAATGAACGAAAAAGACGGTGCTGAAGTGGGTCAAAAATCTGCGTGTCATAAGTGTTTTATATGCCAAACACTTTACGAAGTCCATGGCCCGTGACAAATTTACGCACTATAAAAGCCTAGAATTCCTGAGGGGAACGCATGATTGAGAGTCTGAAATCGGGACTTTTGCCTTTACTTGATCTCTGGAACCATAAATTAATCACCATCGCCGGCGTGAAGCTGACTTTGGGGTCAAGTATCCTCGCCCTTTTCCTTTTAGCATTTGCGACCCGCCTCTCCCGGCTCGTTGTGAAAATTATTAACCGTCGCCTGATTGAACCTTTCGTTGATGATCACGGAGCGCGCAACACCTACCAGACTTTTGCCTTTTACGGCGCTCTCGCCGGAGTCGTGACACTTTCCATGACCGTCGCGGGAATTCCGCTGACTGTCTTCACAGTTGTCGGCGGAGCTCTCGCGATCGGAGTGGGCTTTGGGTCACAGAATATCGTGAACAATTTTATCTCGGGCGTGATTCTTCTCGTCGAACAACCAATTAAAGTCGGTGACGTTGTTGAAGTAGACGGCATGTCCGGTGTGATCGAATCCATCGGAACCCGTAGTACCAAAATCAAGAATGCGGACGATAAAATTTTTATCATTCCGAACAGTTTCTTCCTCGAAAAAGCTGTTCTCAACGGTACCTATGAAGCCTCTGTGGTTCGGAATGTGATCGATTTCGGAGTTGCCTACCATTCCGATGTTCTGAAAATTGAAAATGCCTGTCTCGATATACTTCTGAATACGGATGGCGTCCGTCAGGAACCGATGCCGATGGTATTGTTTGAAAACTTCAATGAATCAACTCTCGATTTCAAGATGGTTTTCTGGGCCGATATTCAGGTTGAAAACGTTGCCCTGATCAAGAGCAAAATCCGCTATAAGGTAAATGAAAAGTTTAAAGAACTCGGTGTGGAAATGTCTTTCCCACAGAGGGACGTGCACTTGAAATTGTCACGCCCCCTCGATGTGAAAGTAATTTCTTAGAGTTGCTTTTCGATGTCTTTGGTTAAGTTTTCGTCGAGTGGTTTGGTGGAAGACTTGTAACGTCCGACGACTTCGCCTTTCTTATTCACGAGAAACTTCTCAAAGTTCCAGCCGACTTCGGCCTGAAATTTCTTCTCCGGTTTTTCCGTCAGCACTTTATAAAGCTCGCGCTTATCTTTTCCTACGATAGATTTCTTCGTGAGAATCGGGAACGTTGCTGAGTAATTCTTCTGGCAGAATTCCATCATCGCCTTATCGTCTTCCGGAGTCTGTCCGCCGAAATCATTGGTCGGAACTCCCAGCACAGTGAAATTCTTTCCCTTGTACTTCTGATGAAGGGCCTCAAGGTCGGTCATCTGTGGGGTGTATCCGCACTGAGAAGCAATGTTCACCACGAGAACGGTTTTGCCTTTAAGACCAGAGAGCGGAAAATCTTTTCCGTCGATAGATTTTTCCTTCACACTATAAAAATCCTGAGCGAGGGCGCATGTGGAAAAGAGAGCAGTTAAAATAAGCCATTTCATAGGGACTCCTTGATAGTTGTATAAGTCATTATCCTTGCCTATCCGGGGGCCGTCACATAGATTTGGTGAGACAAAGGACGAACAAAATGGATCTTCAGGCATTCAAGTCTTCGCTGGAAGAACTCCCTCTGGAAATGACTAAGCATACCATCAGTGCCCTCACTCAGGAGCTCAATGGCCTCGTGCATGCCGGCGGAAAAAAGTTCAGGCCAGGAATGCTTTTTTTGATGGGCGAACTCTTCGACCTGAAACCAGCTGATCTCACGACCTATGCCCGTGCCATTGAACTCACTCACGTCGCCAGTCTTGTTCATGATGACGTGATTGATGAAAGTAATTCACGCCGCAATCACCCTACTCTCAATAATCTTCGCGACAATACTACCGCCATCCTTGCAGGGGATTATCTTCTCGCTACGATCATGTCGGAACTCGCGGTGATGAACCGGAATGATATCCTGATTGATCTCACGCGTTCGATTCAGGATCTCGCGGACGGAGAATGGCTTCAGTACGATCTGAAAAAGAAAAATTTCGTGACCGCGCATGATCTTGAGCTTATCTCGATCAAGAAAACGGGAAGTCTCATCCGCTGGTGTTGTACGACACCGGGGAAACTCGCGAATTTCCCTGACATCAACACTCTCGGAACTCTCGGCGAAAAAGTCGGACTCATCTTCCAGATGGCCGATGATATTGTCGACGGTCTTAATCTCTCCGGTCGCCCTCCTTTCCAGGACATCATCAACGGACAATTAAACTTCGTGACGCTGAAACTGATTGAGCTTTATCCTGAGCTCGCAGTTTCTGTTTATAAGTTCAAAGATAATCCGATGGTGGGAATTCCGTGGACGATGGATCAGTACCATGAGGCGATCAAGGCAGTGGACCAGCTCATCACCTCTGAGAATAATAATGTCGTGTCGATGTTCAGACACCTCTGTGAAGCGAGAAACAAGATGGGACTCGTTCCGATCTTTAAGCTCTCGATTGACCGTATCCAGAATAACTATGCAGTCTTCTTTGAAAAACTGCCAGGTCAGAAATGAACGAGAAGGATGAGAAACTTATTCAGGATAGAAAGAATAAGGTTCACGACGCCTTCGGTGATAAAAAATTCCTCTATCAATATCTCTTCGAGACTCTGGATAATTTTTATTACCGGTATCTGGAAACTTCGATTTCAAATGACCTTCACACCACAGAAATTCTTCCGGGTGTTTTCGGAGCGCTGAGCTTTGAAAGCAATATGGTGGAAGTTCTCAAGAAACCTAACCCGGGTGCCAAGGCGGGAATCATCGAGCTCGCTAAGCGCGTCCCACGGGATCAAAAACCCATGGTTCGTTACGGCCTGTGGGTGGAAGTAAAAGAGCTTTCTCAGGACTACGGGATGATGAAGATCGTGAGTGAAATCAGCTGGGGTTTTCCTGATTTTCAGGATCCCTCAGCGCGTCTGCAAAAGATTGTGAATTTTCAATATGATGATTTTCAGGTCTTCAGAAAGGAGCTGGCGCTCAAGCTCGAAGCGGCGTCTGAACTCTTCTTATAATTGAGCGGATTGTTTTCTGACCCACTTCTGATAGACTTTTTTTCCAAGCCAGATAACCGCCACAATCCCTAAAGCAATCAGAACCCATTTTTTAAACTCGGCCACTTTCGCGAGCATGACAGTGCCGTATGTTCCGAAAATATAAATCTGCGTTGGAACTGAGAAGAGTGCGGCCAGACCATCCACGAGAATAAACTTCCAGAGAGGGAGTCCGAGAAGCCCACAGGAAAGATGCCCTGGAAAACGAAGTCCCGGTGTGAAACGGAAAATGCCCGCGGCAAGACTTCCGTATTTCTGGAACCAGCGGTTGATGCGATCAAAGCCTTCGCCGGCAACCTGCTTCTGAAAGAACTTGGTCTTGATAATCTTTCCACCAAAAAGCTTACCTATGAGATACACCACCGTGTCCGATCCCAGGACGGCGAAGAAACTCACAAAACAGAGGGTGAGAATGCTCACACCTTCTGCTCCGGGATAGGGAGGCGGATATTTATCGGGATGTTGGGCGAGATTGGCCACAAGACCCGAGCTCACAAGAACAAGCTCTTCAGGAATAGGAAGTCCAAACGATGCTGCCAGCATGAACAGCGTTACAAACATGTAAACGAACATCGGCTGATAGGCGTACTGTGAAAAGAACGCCATGAGACTGTCCATCGTGAAAAAATCCATCATAGGTTTTAAATTTTAGTGACTCTCCGGATATCTGGAAAGGAAAAAGCCTTAAGTATCAGCAAGGAGTTGACGGGG
>JAYVHR010000013.1:0-2389 GCA_043771075.1 Bacteriovoracaceae bacterium | reverse complement strand
CAGGCCGCTTCGAACTATTCTGAACCAGAACAGGTTGTTGTCACTAATAAGGACGGAGTGAAAGTCCCGTTTGGTTCTTCTGACGTGAAAGGTCTCCTGGCCATGCACGATGCTTACAACTCAAAAGGCACTTTCGTCCGCGTTGGTGACCGTTGTGATGTTCGCGGTAAAGTTGCCGGTGAAGAATCTGAAGAAGATGGACCTATCAAGCCACCTTCAGCTGCTGATGCGAACAAAGACAAATGTGCTGACGTCAACGCTGGTGCGTTCCACGTTGTGATCACAAACATGATCGGTATCAACTCTCAGGGATTTGTTGCTGACGTTGACCGTTTCAATGATGTTTGGAACCAGCCGGTAAGAGAATATTCTTCGCAAATTGCCGGTGAAGAAGCCGTGACCGCTCAGGAAGCAAAACGTGGAGTGAAATCAAAACTTCGCATCAAGACGAAGATGACTTACGGGGAAGAGCTTTCTTACTACACTCCGGAATTAGAAGCTGAAGGCGAAATCGGATTCGTTTCGAAAGAGCCAGTGACTAACACTGTTCATCAGGTGAACAGAGCGAAAGATTACGAATACGTGATCGAAATTGATGTGAATGGAAAAATTATCGGTGGTACATGGATTTCTGAAACCCGCCCGGATATGCTCTGGACGAAGAAGAAAGACGCGAAATTTCTCAATGGTAAGTTTCCGCTCGCAGGTCTTAACGTTATCTACAAGCCAGTTGTTCACTAAAAAAACTCAGGATGGAATCAGCACCACAGTGCTAGTTCCATCCGCCTTTCAGAATCAACTTGATACTTGTTCCCGAATGATCATGACTATCCTCGCGGTCGACGGATTCTACAATCACCTGACCCTGGTACATCTCCACGAATGATCTCATGATATGCATTCCGAAACCCGTCCCTGACTCACCGTCAGTTCCTGATCTCGTGGTTCGCTTCTTCATGTCAAAAAGACTTCGGATCAGAATTTCCGGCATCCCGATACCGGAATCCTTGATCTCAACAGCTATCAGATGATGATTCACCGGCCACGCCGAAATGGAAATCTCACTTCCGGTCATCGAGAATTTTATGGCGTTGGAAAAAATATTCCCCAATACCTGATTATTAAAGCTCACCGGATCAACGATCACGTGAAGGCCGCGGTTTTTTTCAAAGTCATAGTTCAGTTTGATTTTCTTCTTCTCAATTTCTGTCGCGAACATTCTCTGAAGATGCTCGATTGATGAATTAAGCGGGCAAGGAGAAAGATCCACTTCCGCTTTTCCCTTGGAGACAGCATACATGCGGCGGACGTTCTGGGTGATGTCGGACATACTCTGATGGGCATCGCGGATAATCTGAACTCCGCGCGAAGACACATTGGCCTCCCGATCACAGATGCTCACGCCGATGTTAATTCTCCCGAGAGAATTGGCGAGATCGTGGAAAAGAACACGGAACAGGTCATCAATCTTTCTCCCTTGTGCCTTGAGCGTTTCCTCGGAAAATTCTTTCATCGAAACGTGAACCCAGGTGGTGCAGAAAATAAGGAAGAGCCATCCGAAAAGTAAAAGTCCGAGGGCCCAGTTATATCCATCGGCGGTGATGAGCCACGGGAAATCATGGCCATTAATCTGCATGATAAAGAATGTGCCAACCGCCGTCGTACTGATCGCTGTCCAGAGCATGAGACAATTGCGGCCCATGATATATCCCGCCAGAAGCGGCAGGATCGGAAGCCAGCCGAGGATATGGGACTCAAATCCACCGGTGTAATAAGCAAACGTGAGTTGGTGGACCAGACCGGCCATGAGTGCGGTACTACAGACGAGAGCTCCATTGGCAGTTACCCGGAAGAGGAGGGGGCTCAGAAGATGGATGAAGCAAGCAATGACTCCCACGCGGGCGGGGACAGTAGTGTCCACAAAGCAGTTGAGTGCGAGAACGGCGTACGACCACATGAGAATTCCGGTCGATAAAACCATCGTCAGGTGGGCGTGAATCACACGACTATCAAGATCGTTCTTCGCGACCCTATCCCGGGCCACGAAATCAAACAGCCTGAAGTACAATCTGAGCCGGGGTGAATTACGCATTTCTCCCATCATGGCTTAAAAAGTATGATGTTAAAAAGACTTTAATCAAAATTCACGGTTGAATAATTTAGAACTGGTTTTTGATTTTGACTTCGCCGATCACTGATTCGAACATTTTGAGCAGCACGTCCTGATTAATCATATCCCGGCCCAGAGAGTATTCTTTGGGCTGGAGAGTTTTTTTAATCTTTGCCGTTTCTTTCTTTATGGAGTTTGTGACACCGGAAGTGTCGAGCTTTTTCACCTGAAACTCAAACGTGAGATTTAAAGTCTCACCTTCCATTTCAAAAGAAAGAA
>JAYVHR010000012.1:0-14721 GCA_043771075.1 Bacteriovoracaceae bacterium | reverse complement strand
CCCATGTCTTCCTCTTCTCTCTGAGTGCATTTTAAATCAAAAGAAATCATCACAACATTTCCCTTCATACTTTCCACATTCAGCTTCCATGTGGATGCTTCCGGAAAACGCGAAAGCGCATTATCAATCGCCTCAACCCAGTCAGCATTGGGACGCGATTTATACAGGCGTGATTTTGTCTCTGGTTTGACGAACAACAAATTTTTAAGCTGCGGAACGCATGAACCGCAACCCGTTCCCGCTTTGGTCTGGGTCGAAAGACCCACGAGCGAAGGGTCTTTCGCCGAATTACGATAAGTGACAACATCTTTTTCACTCACGCTGAAACAGCGGCAAATGAGAGGACTTTCTCTCTCAACGATTGGTTTCGACTCAGATGCCACTAGTAACAATTTTCTTAGCTGAGGAACACAGGTGCGACAACCCATTCCCGCCTTTGTCTGTTTCGAGAGATCTTCTAACGAAGGGTCTTGCGCCAGACCTAGATAGGAGGCAACGCTGTTTTCTCTGACGCCAAAACAGTGGCAGAGAAGAGCGCCATCTTCCTTATAAAGAAATTCCCGTCCGCGATAAATATCGAGAGCAGCGTGAAGAAGTTCCACCGGACGAAAGAAAAACCAGTCTTCCATTTCGAGTTTCATGTCCCAGAAAAACTGATCCTGCTTCCACACAAGTTCCCAGTGAGAAATATCCACGAAGCGCGCTTCAGAAAGCGGCATGTTCACGAGGAGTTCGCACAGGGAAGACATCCACACATCGGGAGAGCCTTCATAAGCTGCAGCAGTAATGGTGTCACGATTGTCAAAATGAAGATGCAGTGTTGTTCCCTCATGGGAAACACTGACATTGGAATCAAAGAGGGATTTATTATGAGGAAGAGTTGCGAGAAGACTCTTAAATTCTGTCATCTTCCAGCTTCCATTCTTCAGGTGAGAAGGTCGTAAGGATCTCGTGCCCTGATTCAGTGATGAGAATGGTATGTTCGAACTGTGCCGACCAGGATTTATCTTTGGTGATCACAGTCCAGCCGTCACTCAGGAGTTTGCAGTGACGTTTTCCGAAATTGATCATCGGCTCAATCGTGAAAGTCATGCCCGGTCTCATCTCAACACCGGTGCCTTTTTTTCCGAAGTGAGTGATCTGCGGCTCTTCATGAAACTGCCGGCCGATTCCATGCCCGCAATACTCGTGAACAACTGAGAACCCGTTATCGTGAGCGATTTCTTCAATCACTGCACCGATGTCACCGATGTGAGCACCCGGTTTGCAGACTGAGATTCCCGCCATCATGCAATCGTAAGTGACATCAACCAGTTTTTTATATTCCGGTTTCACATCGCCGACAAAAAAAGTTCTGTTGGTGTCGCCGTGGAAACCTTTCCACAAAGTTGTCACATCGAGGTTGATGAGATCGCCGTCCACCAGAAATTCATCCGGTGAAGGGATGCCGTGGCAGATGACTTCATTCCGGGACGTACACAAGGATTTGGTAAAACCATGGTAGCCAAGTGTTGCTGGAATCCCGCCACGATTTATCGTGTACTGGTGACACATGGTATTAATGTCTTCGGTACTCATTCCAACGCGAAGATTCTTTCCGAGAAAATGGAGGGTTTTGGCCGCCATCTTACAGGACTCTTTCATGACTTCGATTTCGCGGGCCGATTTTATGGTGATCATCGTGTCTCCGTTATACACATTTGTCCCAAGATACGCTAGTTTTGATGGATGGAATCAGTTGAAGTTCTAAGAACAAATATCTCACCGTATCAGGCAAAAGATTTTATCTTCCGCGAGAAAGATGCCCTGGAAAAAATCCCGGGAATTAAGTACCTCACGCAGGCGACGAACAAGGTAAAACCCAAGATTCTGATTACCAATACTCAGACCAATCTCGGTGAATTTTATTCGGAAATTCTCGAAGGTACTGAACTTATTATTCATCCGAATTCCGGCTACGATCACTTCGCTCAGGATCTTCATCTATGGAAGGACATTCCGGTTATCATTGGAAATGAAATCCGCGCGCAGGCAGTGGCCGAGTATACTCTCCGATGCCTTTTTGAAGGGGCGATTGAATTTCCCCAGCATCTGGAATGGGATCGCGAAAGGAAATGGACCAGACCCGTGATCGCAGATCTTCCGGTCTGGATTTTTGGGTATGGCCACGTTGGAAAAATTCTCGCGAGAACTCTTCACGCTCTTGGTGCCGAAGTCACGGTGGTTGATCCCTACATTACGGAATGCCCTTTTCGCTGGTTGAAGACCTGGCAGGAAGGGAAACTGAAAAGAGCACGAGTCGTTATGCTTGCGATGGGACTGAATAAATCCTCTCACCGCATGCTCGACTACCGCTTTTTCGAAAACGTTCATCCCGAACTTATTCTGATCAACCCCGCGCGCGGAAAACTGATTGAAGAAAATGCGCTGAAAGATTTTCTCCCGGCCCATCCGAAGGCGTACGCTTTCCTTGATACATTTGAAAAAGAGCCATTTGGTCCCGAGTGGTATCATATCCCTCAGGTGTGGAAGACGAGTCACATTGCCGGTGTCGACACTCTTCTGGATGATCGGATTATCGATTTCGAGGTCCGGGTACTGAGCGACTGGCTGGCACTCGGAAAACGCGGCTTCATTAAAAAATATATGAACGACATCCTTCAGTACAAATACAAGGATGGAGTCCTGATATGAATAAGCTGAAACTCCTCCTGACACTTCCGGGGAACGGTGTTCATACAGTCCATACCGCCAGAGAAAGAAAAGAACGCCTGCGTGAAGCGATTTATGGCACTACTGATCTCAAGAGGGCGCAGAAAATCTGGGAAGCGAAACTCGACAAGCTGCCAAAAGATCTGCCTCTGGTGCTGGGAATTCCGTCTGATAATGGCGGAGGCATTCAGCGTGGAGCAAACTGGGGACCACTCGCGATCCGTGGAGAAATCCTGAAAGAGAAAGACCGCTTCACCGATCTCGGTGACGTAAGAGTCATCCCTCACCTTCTCCATGATAAGTATCTGAACGAAAAAACCATCCGTGACTGCCGCAAGGCCCTCTACGGAAAAGGTGTAAAACTTCCCGTCTCGCCTCTTTCCATCGCGGAAGAAGCGGTGAAGGAAGTTTATAAAAAAAATCCTCTCGCAAGAATTCTTGGATTCGGTGGCGACCACTCTACCAGTTACCCATTGGTGAAAGAATGGATTCTCTCGCGGAAAGAAAAAAAGAAAGCAGGAATTCTTCATTTCGATGCGCACACCGATCTGCTCGTTGAGCGCCTGGGAATAGATCTCTGCTTCGGTACATGGACTTATCATGTGCTTGAGTTTTTAAAATCCCGCGATCATCTTCTCCAGATCGGTATCCGTTCTTCAGGAAAAACCAAGGCGCACTGGAAAAAAAACGTCGGCATCGAACAGATCTGGGCCGATGAAGTCACTAAAAATGGAGTGGAAAAAACTCTGCAAAAAATCGTGAAGCACTTTAAGAAGCTGGGAGTGGAAGAGCTCTACATTAGCTTTGACATTGATGCTCTCGACGAAAAATATGCGGCGGCCACTGGTACCCCTGAGAAAGGAGGACTTCTTCCTTCTGACTGTGCAGCGATCCTCCGCCTTCTCGCTAAAGAATTTAAAATCACCGGCGCTGACCTGATGGAAGTCGCTCCCTTCGTCTTACCTGAAGGAGTCGACCAGCGAGACCAGAAAAGTTCTCTGACCGTTGCGGGAGACATCGCCCGCCTTCTCCTCGACGTTCTGAAATAATGAAACGAACCATCGTCTTCCCACCGATTGAAGACGCCACGGAAGACGGACTTGTCGCTGTCGGCGGAGATCTTGAAGTTGATACTCTGGTAGCAGCTTATCAGCAGGGAATCTTTCCCTGGCCCGTCTCGATAGAATTACCTCTCGCCTGGTTTTCCCCCGATCCCCGCGGCATACTTTTCATCGATGAGATCCATCTCCCGAAGTCATTTGAAAAATTCCTGAAGAAAAACCCCTACCGTGTGACTTTCAACCAGAACATGAAAGATGTGATTTTTGAGTGCGCCCGTATTCCGCGCAAGAATCAGCCTGGTACATGGATCACTCCGGACATCATCGCTGGTTACCGCAAACTTTTTAAAGAAGACCTCGCTTATTCTGTGGAGGTCTGGCGCGAAGATAAGCTCGTGGGAGGACTCTACGGAGTCATCATGGGTGAATTCTGTTCCGGAGAATCCATGTTCATGATTGAGGACAACGCCAGCAAAGTTGCTCTTTGGTCACTTCTCATGCTTCTTAAGTCGAAAGACATTCCCTTCCTTGATACGCAGATGGTGACGAATGTGGTGGAAGCTTTTGGCGGGAAGTACATCCCGAGGGCCGAGTTCCTGGAAATCATCCGGAAACTCGACTGGGAAAAATCAAAAACCGAAATTTTTAGCTAAACGTAACTGAGTTTTAAGCGTTGATTTGCGCGGTAAGTTCTTTCGACTTCCGCCATGAATTCACGAACCGCTTTATCCAGCTTCACTTTCTCACCACGGCAGTAGGCCTCGATATTGGCCTTGAGCTCGTGATAGTTAGTGTTCATCTCGAGAGCGAGTTCTTCACAACGCTTCTTGAAACGATAGTCCCGGTCAATGAGCTCAGAGACTTTCTGAGAAAGCTCCTGCTTCAGAGTCTTAGGCGTATATGCATTCTTGACCTGGGCGAGCTTCATCCAGTTAAGAATTTTAATGTACGAATATCCGATATCAAATTCATACCAGCGGTGACGGAATGAGCACGACTTCATGTGAGCATGATGATTGTTGTGATCCATTTCGCCGCAAGTAAGGAAGTTAAGCGGAAGAATGTAACCGATGTTACGGCTGTTATCAGGTGTAACGTGGTTTCTGTATCCCCACCAATGAGCGATGGCATTGACGCCCCCAACAGCAAAGATCGGTGAAACAAGGAAGTTAAGAACGGCGACTGCTGAACCCCACTTAGGTCCAAAAAGAACGATCGCAATGAGAGTCATGATGTATGGGCCGGTGAACGAATGATTGTGAATATATTTTTCAAGAGCATTGGTCTTAATCGTCTTCTGGATTTTCTGCACTTCAGGAAGTGACTTCCCGTTCGTGTAATCAAAAACACCAAGGAAAAGAGCGTGGATGATCCCTTTGTGAAGGGGGCTGTGCGGGTCTTTTTCCTGATCAGAGTGAGCGTGGTGATAAATGTGAACAGAAACCCAGTCAACTTTTGACATCGAAGTCACAAACCAAAGCCACACCTGCATAGGCATATCGATCCATGGATTCAGAACCACACCTTTGTGTGTGTGATAGCGATGGAAAGAAAGGCTCATGGCCGTGATCGTTACGTGGGTAATAACGAAAAGATAGACTGAAAGAATAATGATCGGATGAGAGGCGATGAAATCACCGAAGAATCCGGAGAGCCCGATGGTGTGGGTAAGAGCGAACCAGAGAGCTGCAAAAGATAAAGCGAAGAAAGAAAAGAGCTTAATCATTGAATCATCCTTAAAATTCAGGTCCGTTGAGTTCGACTGTACTCGTGAGAGACTTCAAGAAGTCCCGGCGGAGCAAGTTCTACGCAAAGGCCGCAAGTAATACAGCCGCGATCATCGATCAGAAAATTATCTTCTGTGATCTTAATCGCCTGAGTCGGGCACATCTTCTCACAAAGTTTTGCGTCTTGCCAGCTACGTAATAGTTCCACATCACCGGAAAAGCGTGGTTTTCGCTTAAGACGGGGAGAATAAAAATAAAGCTTGTCAGGTGCTGAACTCTTATGGAGATCAAAGTGACGAAAGAGGCTTTCTCCCCGTAACTTCTTCATCTGATAACGATTCCACCACCGCCGTAAGACGGGAAGATCGTTATAAAATTTACGGTCGAGGATCATATTTTTTTCCTATCTGTCTATTTCGCTTCGGCGCAAACCCAGGCTCGCAATCGATGCCCGCAGTTCATTTTCTCTGAGACCAAGAGTCAGGGATGGCAGGGCCTGGGCCAGCATGAGCCCCGGAGTTTTCACCCGCGCCCGTTCAAGCTTCCATCCTTTACCGGCCAGGATAGAGAATCCTCCTTCGCCGTTCGGAGTTTCAAGGCTCGATGAGTGCCACTCATGCTCAGGAGTTATTTCCATCATTTTCTTCAATACTTCTGTCGCGGTCCCGTCGAAATTCTCGCTCACGATTGTTCCGAGCGGAAGGTTATCGATCACCTGAGTGATGATCCGGAAACTCTGGAAAATTTCTTCCAGACGGATGAGGTAACGGTCATAAGCGCGGCCGTAAATACCGACCGGGATGTCGAAATCAATATCGTTATAAAAATAAAACGGCTGGGATTTTCTCAGGTCGAAGTTCACACCAGCGGCACGCATGGCCGGGCCGCCGACGCCCCATTGAAGGATCGTCTGGGCAGAAACACCTTCGCCGCCCAGAGAGTCACGGAATTCTTTCTGAGCAAACAGCGTATTGTTCACAAGAGGCAGAGTTCTTAAAAGGATTCCGGCCACTGCCTGATATTCCACAATCCATCCGTGCGGAAGATCTTCTTTCACTCCGCCAAGTCTGGCGACGCCGAAGCCCTGACGATGGCCGCAGTATTTTTCAAATAGTTCGAAAACTTTTTCCCGGGCGTCAAGGAAGACACGATGTTCATTTTTATTTAAGGCATAACAGATTTCATGAAGGACGGTCAGGTGTTCAGCGATGCGGGAAAGTTCCAGCATGATAATCCGGATGGCCTGAGAGCGTTCGGGGAGTCTCACGGCCATCATTTCTTCGAGAGTTTTTACCCACGCGATAGAATAATGGGGAGAAGCCCCTTCATGGATGCGATGAACGTAATGAAGAACCTGCATCCAGTTCATAGATTCAATTTTTTTCTCCAGACCATGGTGGTGATAACCGATCTCCACCTTGCTTGTCACAACTCTTTCGGGATCAAAACAAACCAGCCAGTCAAAATTCCCCATCGTCTCCGGTGAGAGAATCGGGAAGCGTTTCCATTTCCAGGATTCTTCCGGATAAGGAGTTTCAGATTTATTCGGGTTGATTTTAATTTTAGGCAGAGTGTTTTCGGCGGGAAGAGGCCAGCCACGAAGAACGGCATCTTTTCTCAGAGGGAAGTTCGTCTGCCCTTCCGAGAGAAGAAGCGTTGGTAAATCTTCATTGAAGAGAATGTTGAACATCTCCGACTGCTCACGCTCAAGCCATCCGGCGTGGGAATAAAACTTGCACACACTCGGAACGATTTCACTCTCATCAAAGTGTAAGTGAAGATTCAGGCGCTGATGTGTTCCCATGTTCAGGAGATGGTAAACGAGTTCAAAGCGATGATCTCTGTGTGATCCATGATCAACACCGGTAATATCGAGAAGAACAACATAACCGAGGTCGTCACTGACGATCTCAATCCAGCGAAGGAGGTTTTTCGGACGGACATCAATGTGATGCTGGCCCAGTGATTCGCGGTAAACATTTTTACCCGCCTCGCTCAGGATATTGCGGGCCTTTTCAAATTCCTTCCAGCTAAACATGCCCGCTCCGGATCCTGCAAAGCTCAAGAGATTCTAAAATCTCCTCGGGCAGAACTTTGGAAGGAGGCAGGAAAACCGAAGCGAGATTTCTCGTGTTAAAGCGGATGAATGGATGATCCTGAAACAGTGTCGCAGCTTCACCGGTAAGAAGGAAAACAGTTTTTTCTCCTACGCGGTCGAGAAGATCCGTGATGGTGTTATGGGATTTCGGAGTCGTTAATCCGTCCCACACAATAACCTGGGCTTCATCGGGTGATGCTACCAGGACCGGTTCAAAACTCAGGTGCTCACGATATTTATCACCCATGATACTTGCCCACTCTGTTGAAAGGAGTGGTCCACCCAGGCAATAGATGTTCAGCGTATTTTTTTCCATCAGTATATAATCTTCAGTTCTTTAGCAACGTCAATGACATCCCAGCGTTTCCACGAAGCATCTTCCGGAAACACAGTCATTTTCTCCATAATCATACTATTCGGATCAGGACGACAATCGAACTTTCTGTTTTTCATCTGGACCCAGGAATAAACCTTCCGGTGAGTTCCGAATTCATGATTATCGTAGTCAATGAAGCGGTAATAGCGTCCCAGAACTCCCTTCACCGACTTCAGGTGATTGGGCATGTATTCCATGGCGAGATCGATGTCCTTATCTGTACAAAGATCAATTTCATCCGGAAGAAAATGAACCGGATCTCCGTTTACGTTGTAGAGATTCTCCGTCCATGCTTTTCTTCTGCAATCGAAATAATATCCTTCCTTATGAAGCCGGGTATACATTCCGATGTAGGAGTGAAACCAGAAATGCTCAGGATTGTTATTGATGTTCCCGTGATAAACGAATTTCTCGCAGGTCGCAGTTTCATTGAAATATTTTTTGATGAACCCGCGGAAGCGCGCCATCTTCCCCACGGGCTTGTTCTTCTCTTTCAGGTCCTCGCGGATTTTCAGCTTTTTAATCAGCTCACCCTGATTCTTTGAAGGCTTGTCTTCATCACGATCCTGCCCGACGTCGGTCCAGAGCTTGTCGTAAAGGGCGTGACAGCCTTTCTGCACTTTCTGGATTTCTGCATCGGACATGAAGGCCGAGCGCTTGCGAAACAACTGAAGTGATTCCTTGTAGGGAATGAGTTTTCTCACTCTCGTACTGGGATAAGTCCGATCAACGGAAAAATTTCTTCCGTCCAGATTCTGAAGTGTGACCTGAAGTTTTTCCCACGACTCGTTCAGGAGGAAATCTTTGAGATCAGTGATTTCTGAATAATTAGGATCCTGCGGATCGACGGCCACAAACACCAGGCGTGAAACCCAGGTGTCACGACCAAGGCAATTGGCGTCCGGACAGGTTTCTTCTATATAAGATCCGATAATTCTCAGCCTGACAAAGTGGTGATCAAGAGAAGCTTTCATCCGCTCCCTGCCACCGAAGACAATAACTTTTTGCGCCTCTCCTGACTGATCCAGCACACGGGGCATGTAGCCAATAGAAAAATACGGGCGCCCGAAGGTTCCGCTTTTCTGATTCCACACATCACCCTGGTTGCAATATGAATGCGAGTAATATCTTTGCCCGGAGACGACATCCACTCCGTAAGAGAGATGCGAGTTTTCAAGCGTAGTGATGATGACGTTTGCGAACTGATCTTTCTCCGTGAACTCCGGACTCACATCAAAGAAGAGATGAGGTTGTGTTGTTCCGATCGCATCTTTCAGGGAATGTTTTTCATTGGCCGAAAACCATTTCGGCTCATAGATCGACAGGAGCGAATCCGCTTCATACTCTCTTCGCTTCTGAGTTGCGCATGAGAGAAGAAAAACTGCTGTGAGAAGTGAAAGGCATTTCAATTGACAGACCTTTGGTAACAATTCATCATGGATTTTACTTTTCTCGCGCCTGGGTGGTGGAACGGTAGACACAAGGGATTTAAAATCCCTCGTTCGCAAGAACGTACGAGTTCGAGTCTCGTCCTGGGCACCACTTCTTTTCCCTTTCTAAAACTTTACCCGATAAGACCTCGTGATGAGGAGTGTTAAGCTCCCTTTAAAGAAGGTTTATTCGGCAATTATCCTCGGCACTAATCCTCTGTTTATGCCTCAAACCTTGGTTTGGGCGATTCCTAAGTGGTCGATTACGCAAGTTCATTAAGAAACGGCCTAAAATTAAGGAATTCAACAACCAAGGCCAAGTTATGGAACGTCAGCGAAAGCATCTTTGGATTACGGCGATGACAGTGTTCCTTCTTTCAGAAGGAGCAATCGCCGGAAATATCTGGGAAGGTCTTTTCAAGAAATTATCCAAATCTAAAACCCTTGAATTGAAAGCAAGCCTCGAACAAAAACCAGTTTATAAACTCTCCCCCAAACTTATAGGCTTCCGCGGAATCGTGGAAATCCCTAAAGACATTCAGCTAGTAAGTGGAGCTGGAAAAATCCATCCAACTTCAGGTCAGTTAATCTTTGATGGTCACATCATTTGTAACTATTCTCCGAGACAATATGGCAACTCGGTCAGCAGAACATTTTCACTTTCAGGTTGCTCTGATGGATCCCGTATCGGAGATGATGTTCGCGTGGATAATAAAGTTGAATTGAAACTCAACTCGGCTTCTTCAGACAATGCAACCCTCATCGCAAAATTAAAAATCATTTCAAAAGAAGATTCAGATTACGGTCTGATCCTTCCTTATCTTGAACCGGAAGAAGGACAAGTTCTTACTTTCAACGGTGAAGCGTGGGTTCCGGCCTTTCCAGAAGTAAGTGGTGGTGGATCCGGAGCAGTCGGGCCGCAAGGTCCAATGGGCCCGCAAGGTGAAGCAGGACCAATGGGTCCCGCTGGTCCAGCTGGCGCTGCCGGAGCGAAGGGCGATAAAGGAGACAAGGGTGACAAAGGAGACGCCGGTTTGGCCGGAGCTTCTGGCCCTGCAGGTTCACCTGGTATTCAAGGTCCCGCTGGCGCAGCTGGAGCACAAGGTTTGAAAGGTGACAAAGGTGATAACGGAGCTACCGGTGTTGCTGGTGCAAACGGTGCGATGGGAGCAATGGGTCCGATGGGTCCAATTGGACCACAAGGTCTAAAAGGTGATGCCGGATCTAACGGAGCAGCTGGTGCTCAAGGTGCAGCTGGTCCGCAAGGACCGCAAGGTCCGAAAGGTGATGACGGAGCTCCTGGAGTCGCTGGCGCAAATGGTGCAGTAGGGGCTGCTGGTCCACAGGGTCTTCAAGGACCACAAGGCATGAGAGGTGATGACGGAGCTCCCGGTATTGCCGGAGCAAATGGAGCAGTCGGTGCTGCTGGTCCACAAGGTCCGCGCGGAAATGATGGAGCTGATGGAGCAAGAGGTGCTCAAGGTCTGCAAGGTGCAATGGGACCAATGGGCCCGATGGGAATGAAAGGTGATAAAGGAGATGCTGGAGCTGAAGGCTTGCAAGGTCCTCAGGGTGTTGCCGGTAATCAGGGTCCTCAAGGGCTTCAGGGTCCAAAAGGTGATCGTGGTCTTTCTGAAATTGCTTATCTTCGTGACGAAAAAGTTTCAGGCCTCAATGCCGGTACATGTACTTCTGGTGCATGGTTCGCGAGAGAATTGAACGTGATGGGTGGAGACTCTGCTTTCATTTCACTGGCATCTAACAGATTCACACTTCAGCCGGGTAAATATTTTATCGAAGCGATGATTCCTGCTTTCGGTGTTGGTGCCCACCAGGCGAAACTCAAAGTGGTTGATACAAATTCTGATGTCATTATCGGAACCTCGTCAAACGGAGGGACAGTTTCAGGTACAGTTTCTACTATTGCCGGTGAAATTGTTGTCAGTGCTGCAAGTACATTTGAAATTCAACATCGTTGTCAGACAACACGAGCGGCCAATGGACTTGGTGCTGCTGCCAATTTCGGTGTGAACGAAGTTTATACTCAGATTAAGATCATCAAGAAACAGTAGTAAGCGATTCACTCAGGTTTAATTTTTATCGTAGATTCTCTGAAACAAGTAAGATTGTTTTATGAGAATCTTTCTCGTTTTCCCTCTTATTCTATTCTCAGCGAATGTCTGGTCACAGGCGTGCACCGGAGCAACGATCATTACCGGTGTTGCTGGTAACACTTATAACTGCACCACTCTCAACATTTCAGCAGGCACATATAATTTCCCTGCAAACGCGGCCTTCGTGAGAGTGATTGTCGCTGGCGATGTTGTCATTGATTCCGGTGTTGTCCTGAATCTCAGAGGGGTTAATGGAGTTTCTGATACAACGGAAACTCAGGCGGGCGGTGCCGGAGGACCTGGAGCGGGTGAAGGCGGGGGAAATTTAACTGGACCTCAGGACGCGCAGGATACTCCGAATGGCGGAGGCCAGGGCGGTAGTGATCCAGTTTGCGGAGGAGGCGGCGGCGGCGGCGGTTTTTCCACTGTTGCAGAGGCCGGAACACCTTGTGTGAATTCAGCGGGAGGACTTGCCGGCTTATTCTATGACATCACAATGGGATTCCGTGGAGGCTTTGGTGGGGCCGCCGGAGGTCTCGGAGATTTTGGTACTCCTCTCAGCACGGCCACCGGTGGCGGAGGCGGAGGTGGAATCTGGATAAGCTCTGGCGGAAACTTCACCAACAATGGCGACATCAACGTCAGTGGCGGAAACGGCGGTGCCGGAATTGTGAAAAGCGGTGGCGGTGGCGGTGGTTCAGGCGGAGCGATTCGTTTGCAGGCAACCGGACAACTCATCAATAACGGAATTTTTTCTCTGAACCGTGGCAATGGTGGTGCAGGAAATGCACCGGGCACTCGCGGTGGTGACGGAGCCGATGGTCTCTTTGAACTTCTCGATACAGACAATGTCATTGAAGGAGTTGGTACCGGTGCCATTGGACTTGGTGGCGGTGATTCAGAAACTTTACGCTCTTCCATTTCCTGTGGAACGGTAAAGATGAAAGATGAAAATTTAATTTTTCAGATGATGGCCGGATTTATGCTGATGGTTTTGATTTCTAGAATTCGCGGCCTAATCCGGCGTTCAGCTTAAGCGAAGACTGCTCTCCACTACTCTCGTTGTATTCTCTTTTCACAATTCCTGCTCCGAAGACCAGATAGTAATCTTTCATTGTGCGAAGAATGTTGGCGGAGATTTCCATTTCCGTTAATCCACCCATGAGATACGAAGCTTTTCCTTCGACACCCCAGTCAGGACTGAGTCCGTGGAAACTTCTCAATACTCCTCCATACATCGCTCCGGAGACACTCGAAGCTGTGACGGTGGAATTTTCAATGGTGTAAGACTGACCGTAACCAAAACCAAGTGCTGGTCCTACTGTGAAAGTGTGCGTGCCGGATTTAAAAATCCAGCCGGCATCAAATGTGAGTTTCATGAATGAGTATTCTTCTTTCTTGAACACTTTTCCTGATTGCCGGAGAAATTCTCCCGAGTAAATCCATTTTGGACGAAAGATTGTTCCCCTGCCCTCAACGCCCATCATTGTATTGCCATCAATATTTCCGGACTTATTATCTGCCTTGAAATTGTAGGTATCACTTGAAGGCGCCCAGGCAACATGGCCTCTGCTCTTCCAGTTTTTATGCCACTCTACCGGATAATCAGGGGTAGCGATCACGACTTCTTCGCCCGGTAAAAACTTAAAGCGCCCGATGCTTGATGGAGTTGAATCCCCCTGCTCATCAAGAGCGGTGACCTGCCAGAAATAATTTCCTTCCGGAAGTTTTTCCTTAAGCATGAATCCAGGTGCCTTTAGTTCTTCTTCATGAACTTTATTCTTCATCGCTTCATCAGCAAAAATTCCGAGTTTATATTTCTTAGCAAATTTAGACTCGCCCCATTTGAATTCCACAACCGGAGACTTTACTTCTTCCAGACGAATCGGAGAAATAAGAAGTGGTCGCGACGGACCCAGGGATTCTTTCACAATGAGGATTGAGCGATCGGAAAATGGACTCTGACGATCAAAGAAATCCACCACCGCATATTGAAAATCATATTCGCCCGGGAGGGCGTTGTTCCATGCGAAGTCTGGCTCTGTTAATTTTTCTTCGACCAAAGGATCAGATTCGCCTTTCCGGAAAATTCTCAACACGTAGAATTTCACATTTTCTTTTTTCGGAAGATGGAGGCGCGCAATTCCCAGGACATCATCGGCATAAACCGGACTCAGGAAAAAATCCCAGAAAGTAGTCGTGGGTGCTTCTCTTTCAAGTGGAACTTCCATCGGAGGAAGTGCATCCGGCTTGGTCGGAGCAGGGATTGGCTCAATAATAACTTTCTTCGGCTCACTCACATGAAGAGTTCCGTCTTTCCGGTATTCCCGGCTGCGCCAGTAGAAAGTTCCGGTCTTCGGCACAGAGATTTTTGTTTCACTACCTGCTACTTCTTTCGTGACGACGACCTTTTCAAAATTACGATCCTGCGAAAGCTCGAAGACACTATTTCCTTTCTCACTTTTCCAGGCGAACGTAACTTCCTGGTCTGGGCGATCAAGCTTGATTCGCTGAATGCCTTCGGCATTTTTTTCACCTGACATATCAACCAGCGTAAACTGCTTCCACTCAGACCAGACACTCGCGCGCGCAAACCTGTCTGTGCCGCGAACACGCCACTTCGTCACTCCGGATTTTTTCGCCTGAATAACAAAGCTACCGGTCGAAACAGTTTCCGAGATATTTCCATCCGGGCCCTGAATTTCAATTCCGGTCTCACCCTGTGCAGACCATGAGAGTTCGACACTTTCTCCGTTATCACTGAAAGTCTGATATTCCACACCATCAGGATGGAGATTGTCCGGCATCGCCGGGAAGAGATGAGTTTTCACCCTGACAGAAGAGGCCCGCGACCAGATGGCTTCCGGACGATTCGGAGCCTCCACTTTCACTTTCCAGGAAAATGATTCATCTTTCGGAGTATAGGAAAAACTATCCTGACGGATTTCGGTAAAGGCTTGGGTCTCTTTTCCGGTCACTTCGAGAGTGAAGGTTTCCGCATTTTCAGAGTCCCACTCCAGGCGGACATTTCCTTTTCCGTTTTCATCCATCAGCACATCCACCACTTCACCGTTTTCCGGGCGAAGGATCTCCGGTGAGATTTCCTGCACGATCCGGAATTCTGAAACAAGGGATTCCCCTTTCACTCCGGTGAGTTTCCAGAAGTAGTGTCCAACCGGAAGTGAGGTCGTGAATGCATTCCC
>JAYVHR010000011.1:0-2006 GCA_043771075.1 Bacteriovoracaceae bacterium | reverse complement strand
CCAATTAATTCAGGCGCCACAAAGAATTATCGTAGCAATTTCAATTAAGTAGCCAATACATTTCGATTTGTTGATTTTCCCGTTATCTCAAAATCTGGGGAGTAACATGCACCAATCCTGAAAATTGATTAACAGTGAGATCTAATATGAGTTTGGACTACCAGAAATTGAAAGCGAAGAATGAGGAAGAAGGTTCATTCTGGACCTCTTACTCGGACCTGTTCATGGTCCTCTCCGTTGTTTTTCTTCTTCTTTATGTGGTTGCCTCTCTTCGATCCGGAACTTCGAGTGTCCAGTCGCAGATCGAGAACCAGAAAATAAAGAGCGAGAACCAGGATCTGAAGAAGCAGATCCAGGCATACAATGCGCTCAAGGATGATTATTTGGAGAAAGAGGCTTCAGTGGAAGAGGCCCGCATGTATGAAGACTTGATGAGCAAGCTTTCTTTGCTTCAGGACGAAGCTAAAGAAGAGAAGCGACAACTTGAGGCGCAGGCATCTGAGAATGATTCTAAGGCCCGCGCCCTCAATCAGTATCAGCAGATGGTGAGAAACATCGTGAACACCAATCTGCTTTCAAATAAGAAGATCAAGTTCCGGAACGAAGTGATCAAGGAGAAAAACGAAGACATCACCGAGAAGAAACAGATCATTGCGGACAGCCAGCAGAAGATCAATGAGCAGGATAAGGAAATCCGCGAGAAACAACAAATTCTCGAACAGCGTAAACAGGAAGTTGCGCGCCTCCAGGATGAGGTGGAACAGAAAACAGAAAGTCTGAATGAAACTCAGGCGAAGATCCAGAACCTGAACGCCAATTTGACCGGGAAGATCAAAGAGCTTCGGGAAACTGCGCAGAAAGCAAATACATCGCAAGCTGTGCTCAACCGCCAGATCTCCGCGATGAAACTTGTGAACGCAAAAAAAATCTCAGAACTTCAGAATGCTACGGAAGGCATGAAAGAAGAACTCGCTCAGGCTCAGGCAGAGCATGAGGCCAAGATGGCAATGATGAAATCGGACTTCAATAATAAGATGAACGCAGAACGCGAACAACTCGAAGACCAGTTGAACAAAGAAAAAGCAACTGCCTCCGAGAAAGCGACTGCCCTGGCCGAGTTTAAAAACAAAATGGCCGGTGAAAAAGCTCAGCTGGATGGTGAGCTCGCAAAACTCAAGGATGAAGTAGGCAAAGCGAAGGGTGAAGCGCAGGATGCGACTAATAAACTCTCGGATGCCAAGAAAGAACACGGACGTTATTTAGCCGCCATCGACAAGCTCCAGAAAGACAAGGACGGTCTGTCGGGCGACCTAAAGCGTGCTGAAGAAGTCATGAACGCGAAGAAAAAGTTAGCGAAGAAAATTGCTGACCAGCTCGCAAAAAACGGAATCAAGGCCGGAGTTGACGGGAAAAACGGAGACGTCACTATCCAGTTCGGAGAATACTTCGATACTGGTCGCGCTGATCTGAAACCGAACATGAAAGAACTTCTTCAGAAGTTTATTCCAACCTATTCGAAGGCCCTACTGGAAGATGAGAAAGTGGCCAGAGAGATTTCCTCAGTGGAAATTGTCGGGTTCTCATCTCCTACTTATAAAGGCCGTTACGTTGATCCGCAGAGCTTAAGTGATGCAGACAAGACTGCGGTTGCGTACAATCTTGACCTCTCGTTCAACCGGGCGAAGTCGATCTTCACTTACATGTTTAATAAAAACGAAATGAAATACCAGCACCAGAAGGATCTTCTCCCGCTGGTGAAAGTGACCGGGCGTTCGTTCCTGGCCGAAGAAGTGAAGGGACGGGATATTGCCTCAGGACTCGACCACAAAGACTATTGCGCTAAATATAACTGCGAAAAATCTCAAAAAGTTATCATTCGCTTCAACTTGAAGGATTAAGGGGAATTTTATGAGCCAGGACTTGGTACAGGGAATTGTTGATGGAGTGGTGGTGTTTGCCACTGACCTTTTGATGCCGGCGATGGGACTGTTCTTCATCTTCTCGGC
>JAYVHR010000010.1:0-4317 GCA_043771075.1 Bacteriovoracaceae bacterium | reverse complement strand
GTTGGAGCTGGAGTTGCCGGAACCGGAGTAGCAGGGGTTGTAGGATCAGGATTGATCTCAACCATCTTAGATGTAGTGACATCAGAGATTTCGATGCTTCCGAGAGCGCCTTCTTTAACAGAAGTTTTGGCCTGAAGTGATGTTGCGAGAACGAGTGCAGTAAGTGCAATAGTCTTTTTCATTTTTCCCCCTATGAAAATACATGGAGGGACTTCTATCAATGAAAAGATCGGCTGGTCAAGAATTGTCCTTGAGTGTTACATTCCTACACCGTCAGCGCGTCAAGTGATGAATTCAGGGTGGTTAGGGTCGTCTTCCATTAGCTTGCCTAATGGTAAGTATTAGTAAGGCTAATTCTTGAGCTGGATCTGCCACGCCCGATGGATCTCGGAGTAGTGGAAATCCAGCGGGATAGTCCACTGACTGATCTCTTTGACCTGATATTGGGAGCTGATGATCGTATGGATTTCAAATTTCTTCTTATTAGTAGAGAATATGAGAGTCCCACCCGGAGCAAGAAGTTGCATGCAGTCCCGGACCAGAAGGGGATGATCTCTTTCGATATCGAGATCTTCTTCCATACGCTTGGAATTGGAGAAACTCGGAGGATCCAGGAGAATGAGATCGAATTTTTCTCCCGCCTCTTTTCTCTGCTGGATATCTTTCATCACATCCGCCTGACGGAAAACATGTTTTTTCGGATCGAGATTGTTACGGACAAAATTCTCATTGGCCCAGTCGAGATAAGTGCGGGACATATCCACTGATGTCACAGTTCCTCCGCCCATGGCGGACGCGACACTGAGTGAACCCGTGTAACAGAAAAGATTCAGAACTTTTTTTCCCTGGCTGTTAGCCAGAAGATACTGGCGCATGGGGCGCATATCGAGAAACAAACCGGTATCGAGATAGCGCTCAAGATTTACCAGAAATTGCATCGGCTTTTCGCGGACTGGAAAGTAATCACGGGAATCGGGCGCCATGATTTTGTACTGCTCATTACCTTTCTGGCGCTCGCGGATTTTAAAATGTTGTGCTGAAGCGGGAATGCCCAGAACTTCCGTCAGGGCGAGCTCGATATGTTTCTGATGCTTCTCTCTTAATGCATCCTCTTCATCCGTCAGTTTTTTTCCCTGCTCATAGATCACTGCATCTGCGCCATACACGTCGATGAGATAGGGATATTCCGGAATATCCTTATTATATAAGCGATAAGCTTCGATACCTCCTTTAGTGAGGTATGATTTCAATTTTTTGAGATTCTTTTGAATTCGATTGCGGATGACGGTGTAATCTTCGGACACGCTACTTGCCTTTGATATCCATGATGATAAACTTCTCCTCACTACTATGTCAGATACAGATCGGGAAGAACAATCAGGTGTTGCGACGGAAAAGAAGATCAAACTTCAACAGCCTCGCATGTACAAGGTCCTCATGCATAATGATGACTACACCACTATGGATTTTGTGATCCATGTTCTTGAAAAATATTTCCAGAAAGCAGCTCCTGAGGCGCATGCCATCATGCTGGAAGTCCATACGCGGGGCTTCGGAGTCTGCGGTATCTATACCTATGAAGTTGCTGAGTCAAAAACGGCCAAAGTTATCAAGTATGCACGGGAAAATGGACACCCATTGAAGTGTAGTACTGATCCGGTTGATTAACTTTCTTCTAACCTTGTCATTTTCCCAAACGGTCCCATCTTATCGTATAATAGTTCACGTGAGGGACCACATATGATCAGTCAAAAATTAGAACAGATATTAAATAAAGCAATCAAACGGGCGAATGATAAGCGCCACGAGTTTCTCACCCTGGAGAATGTACTTTTCTCCATGCTGGATGATGAGAACGTGGCCGAAATCCTGGTCGATTGTGGTGCGAGCATGAACGATCTCAAAAAAGATCTGCAGGCCTTCATCAATGATGACACCAATTTCTCATTACTCTCAGCTGATGAGATTCAGGAATTGAACCGAAAGCAATTCGGGAATGAGCAGTTAAGAGACATCGCCAAGGAAAACGGGATTCTCTATCAGCCCGAAATCTCCCTGTCACTTCAGCGGGTGATTCAACGGGCGGCCATCCATATCCAGAGCTCAGGTAAGAAATCCATCCACGCGATCAATCTTCTGGTGGCGATGTTCAGCGAGAAAGAGTCGCATGCGACTTACTTTCTGGAACGCCAGGGTGTGAATCGTATCGACATCGTGGAAAAGATTGCCCACTCAACGGACAAGCCGGTGAACAGTGGCACCAATGAAGACGTGAATGTTGAAACCGGTGAAACTTTCCGGCGTGAAGAAAAATACGAGAAGGCACTGGCCGAGTTCACGACGAACCTCAATGTTCTGGCGAAAGAAGGAAAGATCGACCCGATCATCGGGCGCGAAGATGAGATTCAGCGAATTATCCAGATTCTCTGCCGTCGTCGTAAAAACAATCCGATCCTGGTGGGAGACTCTGGTGTTGGTAAAACGGCCATCGCTGAAGGTCTCGCCAAGGCCATCGTGGAAAATAAAGTACCCTCTTTATTAGCCAAAACCACAGTCTACTCACTTGATATGGCCTCATTACTTGCCGGGACTAAGTTCCGCGGTGATTTTGAAGAGCGACTTAAGCTCGTCCTCCAGGCCCTAGAAAAAGTAAATGAAGTCGACGGATCGATCCTCTTTATTGATGAGATCCACACGATTATCGGCGCTGGCGCCACTTCCGGCGGGAGTCTCGATGCTTCGAACCTTCTGAAGCCCGCACTTTCCAAGGGCCAGATCCGCTGCATGGGTTCCACGACCTTTGATGAATACAGAAAATACTTTGAAAAAGACCAGGCCCTGAACCGCAGGTTCCAGAAGGTCGATGTCCTTGAACCCTCCGTTGAAGATTCAGTCTCGATCCTGAAAGGTCTCAAATCCAAGTTTGAAGAGCATCACCATGTCTCATATCCGGATGAGGTCATCCGGGCGGCGGTTGAATTATCCAACAAACATGTGGCCGAGCGGAAACTCCCGGATAAGGCGATTGATGTCATAGATGAAGTCGGGGCCTATATCCGCTTGAAGCCTGAAAGAGGCGAGGGATCGGTAGTCACAATGGATGATATCGAACATATCGTCGCTAAGATTGCCCGGATTCCGCAAAAATCCATTTCAATGAACGAGAAAGAGAAACTGCGGTTCCTCGATCGTGATCTTAAAATGATGATCTATGGCCAGAACGAGGCCGTGGATAAAGTCTCCAATGCCATCATTCTTTCAAGATCTGGCCTCGGACATCAGGATAAGCCGATCGCGAGTTTCATGTTTGCCGGTCCAACCGGGGTCGGAAAAACCGAACTTGCCAAACAATTGGCGCTTTTAATGGGCATTAACTTTGTCCGGATCGACATGTCCGAGTTCATGGAAAAGCACACGGTCTCCAAATTAATCGGGGCCCCTCCAGGTTACGTGGGCTTTGATCAAGGCGGAACTTTGACGGATTCGATCCATAAGAATCCTTATTCAGTCCTTCTTCTGGATGAAATCGAGAAGGCCCATCCGGATGTTTTCAATATCCTTCTGCAGGTCATGGATCACGGGGCCCTGACCGATTCCAACGGCCGCACCACTGATTTTAAAAACGTCATCCTCATCATGACGTCGAATGCAGGGGCCAAAGAGATGGAAGGGGGCTCGATCGGATTGTCCGGAGCACGCGGAGGGGAAATAAATTCCTCTAAGCGCGACCAGGCCATCAAGGGCTTCTTCACTCCTGAATTCCGTAACCGTCTCGATGCTGTGATCACATTCAACAAGCTCGAAAATAAGAACATTGAGATGGTGGTGAACAAGTTCCTGATGGAACTCGAGAACCTGCTGATCGGTAAAAAAGTAGAGCTCGATGTAACTGTTGCCGCAAAAGCGTGGCTATCAGTGAAAGGGTATGACAGTAAACTTGGTGCAAGACCAATTGCCCGTCTTATCAATGACAAAATCAAGAAGCCACTGGCCCACGAAATCCTTTTCGGCCGGCTTGAGGGTGGCGGAAAAGTGACAGTTGATGTGAAAAGCGACGACCTCGATTTCATTTTTCCCTAAATGTTTCTTAAAGACCTACCGATCTCTCATGCATACATGTTGATCACTGATCACTTGATGTGCATGAGGGTTCGAGGGTTCAAAAAAATCTCCGAAAACCCCCTCCATCAAAAAAAAGATTAGGTTTGAAATAAAATATGTATTTTTTATTTGCGTTAGATCGAATTTGTGTTTAAGCTTTAAATAAGAAAGGTCAATTATATTAACCACACATTTCCTGGGAGGAAATCATGGCTA
>JAYVHR010000009.1:0-6258 GCA_043771075.1 Bacteriovoracaceae bacterium | reverse complement strand
TTGGAACGAAAATGAATCGTCGTACAACTTGAAAGAAATCCTGCGAGAAAAAATAATGAGATATGCTTCATATCTTCATTCTTGGGTTCGGATTGCGACTTGTCAAAAAAAAATTAGATGTGATTGAAAGTCTGTTTCTTCTTTTCGATCATTCCATCGAGTGCTTTAAAGTGGTCCGATGATCTTTGAGTTATTCCCTGATATGCGGCCATGAGTTCGAGATGTGAAACGAGATCACTCTGGTGGCCATGAATGATCGCCTTTTTAGTCATTTGCACCGCAATTGGCGGGAGATTTACAATTTGCTCGATCACTTCCATCGTTCTGGTTTTTAGTTGAGCTGGTAGGACCACTTCATTCACGAGCCCCATTTTCAAAGCTTCGTCTGAAGAATAATTTCTGCAGGTAATGAACATTTCCATCGCTTTACCATAACCGACGAGTCGGGTGAGAAAGAAAGCTCCTCCATCTCCCGGAACAAGTCCGACTTTGGCGAAGGTTTCTGCAAACATTGCTTCAGTTGAAGCAATTCTCATATCGCACATGGCGGCCAGGTCACATCCCGCACCAATGGCGGCCCCATTCACCATTGCGATCACAGGAGTTTTGATCTGTGAAATGACGAGAGGAATTTGCTGAATTCCTGCCTGATATGTTTCCCTTAGTTCATTCGATTCGCCGGCGAACATACCGGTCTTTCCACGCATGGCCTTGATATCGCCACCCGCGCAGAAATTTTTTCCAGCACCAGTGATGACAATCGCGCGGATAGAATTATCTATATCCGCATGGCGGATGACTTCAACAAGTGAATTCACCATGCCGGTAGAATAAGCATTACTTGAATCGGGCCGATTCAGGGTAATCCAGAGTGAATTTCCTTTTTGTTCAACCAGAAGGTCCGTAAAAGGTTTCAGATAGTAGCTCATATTTTTCCTGTATTCTGATAGGCCCTGAGAAACTTGGATTCTGTATTCCGCTGAACTTTGCTGAGAATGAAGGTTGAAGCTTCTGCAAGCCTCTTGATATCGATGCCGGTATCAATCCCCATTGATTGCATAAGATACCAGACATCTTCTGTAGCAACGTTTCCGGTTGCACCCTTGGCATAAGGGCATCCACCCAGACCGCCGGATGAAGAATCAAAGACGGAAATACCGGACTCGAGTGAAACCAGAATATTTGTGAGTGCCATGCCCCTCGTATCATGAAAATGCATGGCAGTTTTTTCGAGAGGAATTGATTTCAAAAACTCTTTGAGATGACTCCGGACCTGACCCGGAACGGCAACACCAATTGTGTCACCTACGGAAACTTCATAAACACCGAGTTTAAGAAACCGTTCCGCTACACTGATAAGTTTCTTAACATCGATATTGCCTTCATAAGGGCATCCGAAAGCAGTGGAAATATAACCACGCATGCGTATTCCGTCTTTACTTGCGGCCTGTGCAACTTCCTGCATGCGTTCAAAAGTCTCATCCACCGTCGCATTTACATTTTTCTGCGTGAATGAATCAGAAGTTGCAGTAAAAAGTGCAATTTCTTTGACACCCAGGCCTCTGGCCTTTTCATAGCCGTACATATTGGGAACAAGACAGGGAAAATTCACACTACCCAGGCCAATTCGATCTCTCACCATGGTGAAAAGCTCGACGGCATCTCTCATTTGCGGAATCGCTGGTGGCTTAACAAAACTGGTGACTTCAATCGACTGAAGGCCCGCATCTTTCAGTAGCGAGATGTATTGAAACTTATCCTCTGTTTCCAGAACCGATTTTTCATTCTGAAGTCCATCTCGAGGACCGACTTCTACGATTCTGACTTTCTGAGGTTGTGACATCTTATTCGACCTCCGCCAGTATCACTCCGCCCTGAACGAGATCACCGGTCTTGAACATTATCTTCTTCACTTTGCCGTCTTTATCAGCACGAATGGAATGTTCCATCTTCATGGCCTCGAGGATAAGAATTGTCTCACCCTTGGCCACCTGACTTCCGACGTCTTTAACGACTTTGAATATCTTCCCTGGCATTGGTGAAGCAAGACTGCCAGCTGCTGCAACTTTCTTCGCTTTCTTACCAGCTATTGAAACAATTCCTTCTCGACCCATGGCCATGATCATTGTTTCGCCGTCACGGTTTGGTTTCCCTGAGTTGGCCTTGATCCGACCATTGCCTTCAAAAATTATTTCGCTTCCATCTTTTGAGACTAAATTATACTGATAAACTTTGCCATTCAGTTCGAAGCTGATGGAATTCGCACTTTTACGGAAATCCTTCACTGTCACTTCCAGACCGTTCACATTGAATTTCTTTTCCATATTAATTCCTGAATCCAGTAAGCTCAGTCCACGGATTTTTCAGAGTCTCAAAGCCTGATACACGTGCAGCTTTCCCCTCAGAAAAGTTAAAGGCCGCAATCATCGCTGCCAGCTCATCATCTCTGAGGCTTTTCGGTTTCAAATCTTCTTTATGGTCTGGGATAAAGTGAGTATGTACTTTTCCTTCAACAAATTGCTGATGACCCAGAATTCTCTTTAAATAATCACAATTAGTTTTTACTCCTAAGAATAAAACTTCATCGAGACTCTGAATGGTCTTGGAGATTGCAGTCTTCCTGTCTTCTCCCCATACCACGAGCTTCGCAAGCATCGGATCGTAGTTGACTCCGACAACAGTTCCATCCAGAAACCCGCAATCGAGTCTGACATCTCTCAATGTAGGGACGCCGATTTTCTCAATTCTTCCGATTGTCGGCATGAAATTATTATCAGGATCTTCCGCATAGATCCGGCATTCAATCGCCGAGCCTTTTTGCTTGATATCAGTTTGCTGGACCGGTAATTTTTCTCCCTGGGCCACCATAATCTGATGTTTCACCAGATCATGTCCCGTTACCATCTCTGTCACCGGATGTTCCACCTGGAGCCTCGTGTTCATCTCCATGAAGTAGTAATTCCCATCCTGTGCCAGGATAAATTCAACAGTCCCGGCCCCGCGATAGTTAATTCCTTTCGCAATCTGAACAGCCGTCTCACAGATTTTCATCCGCAATTCCTGACTCATGTTGGGAGCAGGAGTCTCCTCTACCACTTTCTGATAACGTCGTTGAATAGAGCATTCACGCTCAAAGAAGTGCAGATGATTGCCGTGTGTATCTGACATCAATTGAACTTCAATGTGACGGGGATTAACTACATATTTTTCAATCAGAACCTTATCGCTTGAAAATGATTTCAATCCTTCAGACTTCGCACCCCTGATTGATTCAAGAAGTTCCGAATCCTGATGAACAATCCGCATTCCCTTACCTCCGCCGCCGGCAGAAGCTTTGATAAGAACCGGATAGCCGATCTTTTTGGCCTCTATCATAAGGTTCTCATCACTTTGATCATCGCCGTGATAACCAGGCGTAAGAGGAATGCTAATCTTCTCCAGTGCTTTCTTCGATCCGATCTTGTCTCCCATCAGGACAATGGACTCCGGAGTCGGACCAATGAAAATAATTCCGTTAGTTTCGACAAGACGGGCGAATTCTTCATTCTCTGATAAAAACCCATAACCAGGATGAATCGCATCAGCATTTGATTTTTTCGCGATCTCAATCAGCTTCGCCTTATTAAGGTATGTATCGGCCAAAGTTCCAGAACCGAGCGAATAGGATTCATCAGCATACAAAGCATGCGGCAAGTGCTTATCATCTTCTGCATAAACAGTGACGACTGAGATGCCCATCTCGCGGGCCGTTTTCTGTACTCTTAAGGCTATCTCACCGCGGTTTGCGACAAGAATTTTTTTGATTTTCATTTCTTCATCCATGCGGGTTTATCTTTTTCCAGAAGAGCTCTCATCCCTTCCTGACCTTCAGCACTTATTCTTCTCTCAGAGATCATCTGACAGGTAATATCTTCTGACCCCTTGAGGTTCTTTACGACATATCTCACCAGTTTTTTTGCTTCCCTTGCTGCTTCCGGTCCTGCAGCCAGAAATCTTTTTTCCAGTTCGTGGATTCTGGCATCTAACTCACCCACGCCGACCACTTCGTGAAGAAGCCCCATTCTCATGGCCTCAGCAGATGAAAAACGTTCTCCAGATATCATCCATGCGCGGGCATTAGATTCCCCAATCTTCGAAATGCAATAAGGAGAAATCACGGCCGGTATGAGACCAAGTCTCACTTCAGTGAATCCAAACAGGGCTTCATTCACTCCAACTGCATAGTCACAAACACTCACAAGACCGACTCCGCCACCTAATGCATGTCCGTTAATTCTACCAATCACAGGGACTTCACACTCATTGATGGTAGAAAAAAGCTTCGCCAGCTGTTTTGAATCTTTGAAATTTTCTTCTTTCGAGTAATCTTTCATTGCTTTCATCCAGTTGAGATCAGCACCGGCACAGAATGAAGAACCTTTGCCCGAGAGGACGACGAGTTTCAGAGACTTTTCAGCCCTGAAGCTATCAAAGAGCTGTATCATCTCAGCGATAAGTTCGGCATTGAAAGCATTGTGAATTTCAGGCCGGTTCAACCAGACTTCTTTCACGCCATCTCTGTCTTTCACTTCAATAAATTTCATCATTACATCCTGAACACTCCCCAACGCGGGTCGGGGAATTCTTCGTTATGAGATACACTCAGGCATAGCCCAAGAATATCTCTGGTGTGAACAGGATCAATGACTCCATCGTCCCAGATGCGGGCCGACGAATAATAAGGTGATCCTTCTTTTTCGTATTTATCCAGAATCGGCTTTTTAAAATCTGCCAGTTCTTTCTCGCTCATTTGTTTTTTGCCTGCATCCTGCTTAACCGTCGCCAGGACATTCGCAGCTTGCTCACCACCCATCACTGAGATGCGAGAATTGGGCCACATGAAAAGAAACCTTGGCCCAAACGCTCTTCCACACATTCCATAGTTACCTGCGCCGAATGAGCCGCCAATCATGATGGTAAATTTCGGAACTTTAACCGTCGATACAGCAGTTACCAGTTTCGCCCCATTTTTAGCAATGCCTTCATTCTCATATTGTTTGCCGACCATGAAGCCAGTGATGTTCTGAAGAAAAACGAGTGGAATTTTTCTCTGCCCACAGAGTTCAACGAAGTGGGCCCCCTTCAGTGATGACTCAGAAAAAAGAATGCCATTATTAGCGACTATCCCAACCATGTAGCCGTGAATTTTTGCGAATCCACAGACGAGAGTCGAACCATATTTTTCTTTAAATTCCTGGAACTCAGATCCATCCACTAATCGCGCGATAATCTCACGTACATCAAATGGCTTTCTTGTATCATGAGGAATAATTCCGTAAATTTCTTCCGCAGGAAATGCGGGAGTTTTTACTTCTTGGCGAATAAATTTCCCAGGATGTTTCGGGCGATAATTCAGAGTCTCAACAACATTTCTCGCTGTCTCAAGAGCTTCTTCTTCATTTTCTGCGATGTGGTCAGCAACTCCCGATTTCGAGGTATGCACTTCTGCACCACCAAGATCTTCCGCCGTCACTTCTTCACCGGTTGCAGCTTTCACGAGTGGCGGTCCACCCAGAAAGATTGTTCCGTTCCCTTTCACGATGATTGTTTCATCACTCATTGCAGGAACATAAGCACCACCAGCAGTACACGAACCACAGACCACAGCAATCTGAGGAATTCCGAGGGCCGACATATTGGCCTGGTTATAAAAAATTCTGCCGAAATGCTCTTTATCTGGAAATACTTCATCCTGCTTGGGAAGGAATGCCCCACCAGAATCAACGAGATAAATGCATGGCAATTTGTTTTCGAGTGCGATTTCCTGAGCACGGAGATGTTTTTTCACAGTGAGTGGAAAATAAGTCCCACCTTTCACCGTAGCGTCGTTTGCGACAAATAAACATTCGATACCGTGAACGAGACCAATCCCCGTTACCATCCCTGCACTGGGAACATCCTCTTCATAAACCTCATGACCGGCCAATGCCGACAATTCCACAAAAGGTGATCCCTGATCCAGAATGCGTTCAATACGTTCACGTGGAAGAAGTTTTTTGCGTGCACGATGCTTTTTCACAGCATCTTCACCGCCTCCCTTTTTCACATGTTCAATTTTCTTTCTGAGTTCCTGAGCAAGTCTCTTGTGAAACTCCACGTTCTTTAAAAACTCAGCTGAATTTGTATCAATATGAGAGGCCAGAGCGTGCATGATAAACCGCCAATTTGGTAATAAAACTAACGATTTAGTCTAAACTGAAGGGAATGGTTGGACAATGA
>JAYVHR010000008.1:0-6251 GCA_043771075.1 Bacteriovoracaceae bacterium | reverse complement strand
ACAAACGCGACAGAATGAAAGACCATCAAATATCCCTGATCAAACGCTTAAGAAGTATCTTAAATATAGGAATATTTTAGCTTAGGGCTGCCAGCACTTCAACTCAACTTTACCCTGATTAATTTCTATGTAATGACACGAGAGAAGCCACGATCCAGGATTTAAGTATCTCTTATCGTTTTTGAGTGTAACTTCACCCGGATGGTGAGTGTGCCCGAAGACCACACAATCAAATCCGCGTTGAGAAATCTCGAAAGCCGCTTCGGCAAATTCAGGTGGCTCGCCAATGATGCCGCTTTTCTTAGCGCGTACGCGGGCCCTCCATTTTTCAAACGAGATCCAGGTCTTGTAAAATCCTGGAGAAATTTTCAGCAGAATTCCTGCGAGATGGGTAAGTTTCTCATACAGCACGGGATGTTTTACATAAAAAGGATCATAGAGATGACCATGCTCAACTCTTATTCTGGCATTTCCGCTTTTCACGTTCAGGAAAGGCGACACTTTGAAATATCCCCAGTCCTCGAGAAAATTCTCAAGACTCATGTCATGGTTCCCCACAACATAATAGATGTTATGCCGTTCTTTATTGAGTGATTTGATAGTGCGGATGACTTCCGGCATCTCGGAAATAATTTTTGAGTGCGAAGCTTGGGCCATCTCGATTCCATCGCCATTGATACAGATATCGTAATCCTGAGCTGCCGCCCACTTGATAAAATTCATTGCCGTATGGCTCGTGCTCGAGAAAGGATTTCCAAGGTGGAGATCACTAATGATGACCATTCTTTCTGACGTAAGATTAGTAATCATCTTCCGCTGATCGCCGCGAGGATTTCGTCGACTTTATCTTTCGGAATTTTTCCCTGCTTGATGAGATCGAGAAGTCTTTCATTGGACACTTTGATCCTGAGAGAAAGTGCCTGAAGCATTTCAAACGCAAAAGTAGGGTCTCTTCTTATTTTCAAAAGAAATCCACCCGGCTGAAGCACCAGTAGCTTTGTCGTACCAACAGCTTTCGCCGAGGCGAAACGATTTCCGCCTTGAAGGAGTGCCATGTCCCCGAAAAACTCTCCGCGTTCAAACGTCACAAGTTTAATCGGTCCAAGTTCTGATTTCTTCCAGATCTCAACTTTTCCTTCCTGAATGATAAAGAGATCACGATTGGTATCACTCTCTTCAAAAATAAATTCTCCATCCTCATACTGGACGGTCTTTTCATGGATAATCGTACTCTTGATGACCTTCGCCATTTATTCTCCGAAAAACTTCACGGTCCGCTCTCTTACGTCCCGGGCAACCGCCGGGAGTTCATTATCCATTTCATGAAGTGATCCATGATGAACCTGAGTTCCGAAATGAGGGGCATTGGTTCTAACCGTCTGGTAAATTTTATCTCTTTCTACATATGTGTCTTCCAGTCCAGAGAGAAACACCAGGCCCCGGACAGATGGAGAAATTTTCCAGCTGTGAGACTTGATTGAACCCGCGAGAAGATTTGCTGCAAACAGTGGAATCGTTGCTGGTGTTTTGGGTTTGATCGGATCAACATGGGGGTCATTCACATTCTGAAACTTATTTCGTGTGAGAGTTCTTAAAGTGATCGTATCCTGAAAAAGATACATTCTTCTCCAGTCCGTTGCCGCTTCGCCAACCAATGCCTTCACGTGTATGCCAGGGGCAATAAGAACAACTTCCTGGGCCCATCCTTCATGTGCAAGCTTGTAGGCCGCAAGTCCTCCAGTAGACCAGCCAATCACTCTGACTTTGCTGCCACCACAGTTCCGACCTTTCCATGCATAATCATTACCACTAAAAATATCCCAAACCCATTTCGCCTGTTCTCCGACTTCCTGGTCTTTATGAAGAGCACTCACAATCCGGGTATCGTTCATTGTTCCCGAAGTTCCACCCTGCCCCATGTAATCAAACGACACTGTTCTGTAACCAGCGTCGCTTAATCTTTTAAACAGTGGTTCGTGATTGAGAATAGAATCCGCGAGACCTTCCAGATAAAGAACGCAACCCTTGAAAGGTTTTCCAGGGCTTTCAAGATACATTCCCACACGGAAATCCACCTGAAGCTTTTCATGAAATACCTGAAAAGTGGGAAATGGTCCCTGGCTGATTTCTGACTGAGGTTCGCGCTTGATAGCGCTACATCCAATAATAAACAAGAGAATTAAAATACGTTTCATAATGAAAAAGGCCCCTTTCGGGGCCTTCCTTTATTCGCCTGCTGCCCGTTTCTGAGCACGCTTATCCAATCCGTATTTATCGACTTTCATGATAAGACCCGCTCTTGAGATTCCGAGTTCCTTAGCGAGCTTCGACTTGTTAAAGCCTGTGCGCTTCAGACCTTCGCGAATCATGAGAATCTCGAGTTCTTCGAGAGCATCTTTGAGTGAACCATTGGTGTTCACACCTTTCAGGAATGCTGAACCACCACCATTGCCGTGACCGGAATTTGCTTCCGCTGACTCGAAAATTCTCGCTGAAAGCATATCAGGAGTTATGTTCTTTTCTTCACCGGCGAGAACCACGAGACGTTCCACTTCGTTCTGAAGCTCACGTACGTTACCCGGCCATGTGTGATCGAGCATTTTCTCAAGACATTTCTTCGAGAAAGACTTAAGTGGCATTCCTGCTTCTTCGCATTTCTTCTGGAGGAAGAAATCCATCAGCACAGGAATATCTTCCTGCCTTTCTCTTAACGACGGCAACGCCACGTTAATAACGTTGATTCTGTAATAAAGATCTTCGCGGAACTCGCCTTTTGCAATCATCTCTTTAAGATTCTTGTTGGTCGCTGCAACCACGCGTACATTTACTTTTCTCGGTGTCGTTGCACCAACCGGCATGTACGTTCCTTCCTGAAGAATACGAAGGAGTTTTACCTGCATTGACGGAGACGTATCCCCGATTTCATCGAGGAACAGTGTTCCTCCGTTCGCCACTTCGAATACACCTTTCTTGTCCTTGATGGCACCAGTGAAGGATCCCTTCACGTGTCCAAAAAGTTCCGAATCAAGAAGGTTATCGTTGAACGCTGAACAGTTTACTGCCATGAAGACAGCATCTTTTCTTGTTGAATTGTAGTGCACGGCCTTTGCGACCATTTCTTTACCAGTACCGTTTTCACCTTGAATAAGGATCGTCGATTCAGAGTTAGAAACTTTCGAAAGGAGGTGATAAACCTGCTGCATCTTTTTCGATTTACCAATGAGGTTGTGGTAACGATATTTGTTACCCAGCTCAGAGTTAAGGTCCATGATACGCGCTTCACGCTTCGAGATCTCCTGGTGGAAAGTCCCGACTTCGTCTGCCACGATGTAAAGAAGCTCTTTCATCTCTGTATAGAAACGACCAGAGAACTTCTTCACTTTCGAGATTGCCGACTTCGCGTCTTCCTGGCCAATCCCGCATTCGATCATTTTTTGTACAACTGCTTCCTGCTCTTCAGAAGTTGTTGTGTCCTTGAAGTAAGGATAAGCAACCACCACTCCGCAGAACTCTCCATCCACAACAACTTTATGAGAGTACCCATATGTGCCTGGGAAGAAAGCCGAGAACTCGTAACTTTCTTCATTGCATGAATTGTAAAACTCGAACACTTTCTCAATGTCTGATTCAAGCCAGTCGTGACCGAAAGAATGAGTCATCTGAAGTTTCAGGAAGGGTGACTTGAATGAGTAACCCTGATCCTGCAGAAACTGCACGCGGCCCTGAGCATCCACATAAAGGACATCAAGTCCGTACCAGTTACCCACGATCTTCTCGAGGCTCTTAGTAGTATGTAGGTCTTTAATCGATTTCCAATCAATCATGAGAATTCTCCTGTGCTCAAATGTCCAATCCGTGAACATCGTAGATTTAATCGTCTAACTCTTCGGCACTTTGTAGGATTTCTTGACAGGTGAATTGATCAATTGAGGATTTTATTTACAACTTGTGGGTAGAGATCTGCAGAAATTCGTCAAAAGTTTGGAAAAACATAGTCTTATTCCACTCTTGGGGACCCACATACTTCTTAAGAGTCATTTTATCCGACGAAAACACATAGGTTTCCGGAACTCGAATGGTTCCAAAAGTTTCTTTATGAACTCCATTATTATCGAGAAGCCATACTATCGGTGCGTCCTTGGGAATCAACTGCGCCTTTAAATGCTTCTGTATCTTCATAAGATCATCGTTAACCGCGATCAACAAAAACTTCACACCTGGTTTGTCTTTAAACGTATCTATAAACTTCAGAAGTGCCGGCAGCTCAGCTTCACATGGGGCACACCAAGTGCCCCAATAATGGACAACCAGGAGCTTCAGTGAGCCATCCTGATAAAGGTCTTCCAGAGGGAAAGACTTTCCCTCAAGAGTTTCAAAAACAGCACTAGGCATTTTTGCGAGAACCGACTCAGATTTTGATGATGGAACTAGTTGCGACTCGAGACTCTTCTTTTGCCAGAAGGTATAGACCACTGTGAGGGCGATCAGTGAGAGAATGGCAGCGACTCGTATAAACATGGGTGAAATAAAAAAGGCCCGCTTTCGCGGGCCTTATGCTTAGTGATTACTCAACAAATGCGATGAAAGCTTCTTTAGCACCATCACCGAGACGGCCTTCAGCGAGCTTGAGGATACGTGTGTATCCGCCTGGACGCTGTTTGAACTTAGGAGCAACGCTTGTGAAAAGTGTATTCACAGCATCTCTGTTGTTCAGCTTAGTGAAACAAAGACGACGATTAGCGATCGTGTCGTTCTTAGCGATTGTCACGAGCTTTTCAATGAAAGGACGAAGAGCTTTTGCTTTCGTCTCAACAGTGCGGATTTTTCCGTGCTTGATGAGATCAGAAGCGAGACCCTGAACGAGTGCCTTTCTGTGCTGAGGCTTAACGCCCATTTTGTATTTGTGATTACCGTGTCTCATAAATTCTCCTAAAAAGAACGCTTAGTCAGCGTGCTGTACCTGTTTCATGATGTTGTCGACTTTCATACCGAGACCAAGTCCCATCGAAGAAAGAATCTCTTTAATTTCATTGAGAGACTTACGTCCGAAGTTCTTAGTTCTGAGCATTTCGCCTTCAGTCTTAGAAACGAGCTCGTAAATATACTTGATGTTAGCGTTCTGTAAACAGTTCGCAGAACGGACAGACAGCTCGAGCTCAGAAACTGGCTTGAGAAGTGCTTCGTTCGCAACTCCGCCAGAAGCAGCAGCAGCAGCTGGCTTAACCTCAGCAGGAGCATCTTTATCTTCGAAGTTGAGGAAAACTGCGAGTTGATCACGGAGGATCTTCGCAGAAATCGCTACAGCATCAACTGGATCAATACCAGAAGAAGTCCAAACTTCGAGAGTTAGTTTATCGTAATCAGTTCTCTTACCAACACGTGAGTTCGTCACAGTGTAGTTCACACGGTGAACTGGAGAGAAGAGAGTATCAACGTAGATCCATCCAACCGGAAGGTCGAAGGCATCTTTGTTATCGAGTGCAGTAACGTAACCTTTTCCACGAGCAATTTTCAGTTCCATACGGATAGATCCGCCGGAAGAAACGTTAGCAATAACATGCTCAGGGTTAAGAACTTTTACATTTCCGCTTTCCTGAATGTCACCAGCGCGAACTGGACCTTCAGAATTTTTTTCGAGGATAAGAGTAACTTCCTCTTTATCAGCGATTTTGAAACGAATTTCTTTAAGGTTCAGAATGATCTCTGAAACTTCTTCTTTGATGTTATTGATTGTGCCGAACTCGTGGTCCACACCATCAACTTTAACAGCGACAATCCCTGCACCCTGGAGTGAAGAGAGAAGAACGCGACGAAGAGAGTTCCCAAGGGTAAGTCCGTAACCGCGCTCAAGAGGTTTAGCAGTAAATTTACCGTAATTTCCTTTGAGGGATTCTGTATCAACTTCAAGGGCAGCAGGACGAATCATGCCGGCCCAGTTTTTGCTCATATAATTCATCGAAAGACTCCTAATCTAAAAAATCTGCAGGGACTAAGAAACGCTTTGCTTAAACTCTTCTTCTCTTAGGAGCACGACAGCCGTTGTGTGGCATCGGGCTCATGTCGGCAACAGAAGTAATTCTGAGGCCAGCACCAAGAAGAGCGCGGATGGCGTTTTCACGACCAGCGCCCGGACCTTTAACCTTAACATCACATGAGTTAAGACCATGCTCTGCTGCTTTTTTAGCTGCTTCCGAAGCTGCAACCTGAGCAGCGAATGGAGTTGATTTTTTCGAACCACGGAATCCAAGTCC
>JAYVHR010000007.1:0-2711 GCA_043771075.1 Bacteriovoracaceae bacterium | reverse complement strand
CGAGAAAATCTCCACCTCCTGTGAAAGCGCACGAACCTCAAACGATAGTTGACGGATTAAAGGGAACTCCGCACGGAGACACTCGCGTGAGAAAGCGGCTCCCTTCTCCCGGAACCGGATATCCTGTGAAGATTTATCCTGAAGCTCCCTGCGCCTTTCCGGCGGGTACAAAATTTCCCTCTGACGTAAAAGTTTTCGGCATCGGGACTTACGAAGGGACATTTCCCGGGGGGAGGGGATTCCAGCATCATCCAATGACTGACGTGACATTAAATGTTGAAGCTCAGGGGCCGGTCGCTCTTGTCATCTGGACTTATGAACCCGTTCGCTGGGCGATCAAAATGAATGGAGGAAATTTAGTGGGTGTTTTGGTGATCGGCTATCACAAGCAGAAACTTGCCATGGATAATGAAGTGCCTTCCATTGTGAGTTTCTATGAAAATGGAAAAAATCAATGCCAGTACTCTGAAAATTCCCATGATCAGACTGGTGATTATAGTGAACGCGCAAAATTCAGATTGAGTAAGTTTTCACAGAGCTTATTCGGGAAAGAGCTTACCTCTTATCAGTTTAAATATTCTCTTCCGGCCGAAGTGACTGTGAAGGAAAATTAAAGTTCGTTGTATTTTTTTGAACTACCGCGGGATTTTTCGACCGGATACTTGGCCTCGTTTTTTTTGATTTTTGAGAGAACCGCGTCTTCCAGATTGATACCGGTCTTATCCACGATCCGCATGAGATAGAAGAAAATATCCGCGACCTCATCCTGAACTTTCGCCATTGATGCCGGATCGTTCTTCACATCGTTGGTCTGCTCTTCCTTCATCCACTGGAATATTTCCACTAGTTCAGAGCATTCAACAGAAAGCGCCATAGAAAGATTTTTTACCGAATGAAACTGGTCCCAGTCACGGTCGGTAACAAATCTGTTTATTTCTTCCTGAAGCTTTGGCAGATCAATTTTATTCATATCTCTTCCTATCAAACTCGCGTTTGGGTAGTCTAGTGACATGCATCCCAGAAACCGCCACCAGGGCAGATACGATCTCCAGTCACTGATAAAAGCGAGCCCCGAACTCGGAAAGCATGTTTTTGTGAATGAGTTCGGAACCGAGACACTTGATTTTGCGGATGCGGGAGCGGTTAAATCTCTCAATCGGGCGCTCCTGAAGTCATCTTATGGGATTGAGTTCTGGGATATACCTGAGAAGTTTCTCTGTCCCCCGATTCCCGGCAGGGCCGATTACATCCATACAGTTGCTGATCTTGTGGGCGGGAAAGTGGATTCAAAAATTCGTGTGCTCGATATCGGAACCGGAGCGAATGCTATTTATCCATTACTGGGACATGCGGAATACAAATGGAATTTTGTGGGAAGTGATGTCGACGCGGAAGCCGTTAAGAATGCAGAGTTGATTGTTCACGGAAATAAACTCAACTCCTTCATTGAAATCCGTCATCAGAAAAATGCGGGAAAGATTTTCGAAGGCATCATCGGTCCTGCAGATCAGTTTGATCTTACGATTTGTAATCCTCCCTTTCACTCATCGGCCGAGGAGGCGAGTGCGGGCACTGAAAGAAAATGGAAAAATCTCAAGAAGACCGGCACGGGACTCAACTTCGGCGGTAAGAGTAATGAACTGTGGACTCAGGGCGGAGAAAAAGTTTTTCTCACAAGCATGATTAAGGAAAGTGCCAGCTTTAAGGATCAGGTTGGATGGTTCACGACTCTTGTGTCTAAAGACGAAAATCTGAAGACACTTGAAAAATCGTTACAGAATGTCGCAGCTAATGAAGTGCGCATTCTTCGGATGGAGCAGGGCCAGAAGAAAAGCCGTGTGCTGGCGTGGACTTATAGGTAAGATTTTCCGATGAAATGGATCATTTTATGCCTCTTAGTTTCGGTGAGTGCCATGAGTAAAAACTCCAGTCATTTTGATGGAAAGCGTTTCTTTAATCCCCGCCACAATAATGAAAATTCTTTTTTCGATGTCATGAAGTGGAAATTCACATCAAAGTCAAAAGACTGGCCGGAAAGTGTTCCGAATAAAATTTACCCGCTACCCATTCTGCCAGAGGGCAAGAAAGCGAATTTTACTTTTATCAATCACGCGAGTTTTCTCGTTCAGCTTCCGGGTCTTACTTTTATCACTGATCCCGTTTACTCAAAACGAGTAGGCCCAGTGAGTTTCACAGGACCGGAAAGAGTGCGCGAACCTGGTGTGGCCTTTGATTCCCTGCCGGCGATTGATGTCGTACTCATTTCTCATAACCATTATGATCATCTGGATCTTCCGACGCTGAAAAATCTCGATGCGAAATTCCACCCTCTCTTTATAGTTCCACTCAAGGTGCGCGAATTTCTCCTGAAAGAAGGGCTTCAGAATGTGGTGGAGCTCGACTGGTGGCAGGAGCAGAAGGTAAAAGACGTGACTATTATCTTCACTCCGGCACTACATTGGTCCAGTCGTTCACTCTGGGATAAATTTGAAACTTTCTGGGGAAGTTTCATGGTGAAGGCACCGGGCTTCAGTTTTTATTTTGCCGGAGACACAGGCTACGACGATCATTTCCGGGATATCAAAATGCGCCTTGGCGCGCCTGACGTGGCCTTGCTACCCATCGGTGGGTATGAGCCACGCTGGTTCATGAAACTCCATCACATGAATCCTGAGGAAGCTGTGAAGGCCCATCAGGATCTTGAAGCAGGA
>JAYVHR010000006.1:0-6209 GCA_043771075.1 Bacteriovoracaceae bacterium | reverse complement strand
ACGACCGTGAGAGCAGGTTCCAATACAAGTTTAGGGACGGTTACTTTTTATGATCCTACCTGCGGAAGTGCGAGAATCATTATTGAAGATGATAAGGGTGTGATTAATTCCACTCTCAAAGTAGAAAATATCCGGGTAAAAAATGTGACAACATTCGGAACCAGTGAAGTCGTGGGTGATCTTACGATCGACTGGAAAGCTCCGATCAAGGGATTATCTTTGAAGCCATCTCTTCTGAGAAATCTTCGATTCAGTGTGGATGCCACGGGGGCCGTTCTTGGATGCGGGTTTGTTCCTGAATCCAGTGCGCCCACTGCCTGCGGTGAAGGAAAAATATGTTTTAACGGAAAAGTCGCGACATTCACCAATGCCGTTGGTGCTCCTATCACAACAGCGATCGTTGGCTCTGATGCGACAGGCATGCTTCTTTGGTTCCAGACTCCCGCCGGAAGAATCACGATGATGAAGTTTGCCGAATCCTCCGGGGCTCTCGTTGCCTCAAGAGTCGGGTCGTGGAGACCTCAGTTCTGTTATGGTCACCAGCCGACGATGCCGTATTGTTCCCAGATGAATTTCTTCGGTGCTAATCAGCCGAACTGCGCGGCTCCACTTTACTGGACCTACAACGGTTCAAGCGCCAACTCTGCCAGTTTGACCAGCGGAACAGTGTCAGGAAGTTTTACGCCGACAAGATACGTGGATGGAACATGGCCATTTAAGGACACCTCTGTTCTCCCGTGCGGTTACTGATGAAACTTTTCGGGATACCTAATTGCGATACCGTGAAAAAAGCGCGCAACTTTCTTGAAAAGAAGAAAGTAACTTTTGAATTTATCGATTTTAAGAAAAGTCCTCCGACTCCAGACGATATTTCCCGCTGGGCGGAAAAATTCGGTGATCTTCCGGTGAATAAGGGCGGACTAACATACAAGAAGCATAAAGAGGTTTATGAGAAACTCTCGGCGAAGGAAAAAATCAATTTCCTGTGTGAGAACAGTTCGATGATCAAGCGGCCTATTCTGGAGAAAAACGGAAAGGTTCTTGCTTTTGGATTCAAAGAAGACGAATACAAAGGCCTGTGAAATACGTTACGATTTCACCATGAGCATCGATAAAATCAGAAAGCATCTCGAAGAATACTCTTACCTGAAATCCATTCAGTCACTCATGTACTGGGATCTCGAAACTTACATGCCTCCAGGAGCGATTGAAGACCGCGCGAAAAGACTTTCGTACGTGCAGGGGAAGATGCATTCCCACATCACCGGAAAAAAATATAAGAATCTCCTGGAAGACATGAAAGGGGAAAAACTGAAGCCTCTTCATAAGAAGCTCCTGAAGGAACTTCAGTATGATTATAATCTTCAGGCAGTTCTTCCCCTGAAGCATGTTCTTGAACTTTCACATGCCACTGCGATTGCTAACCATGCATGGGCCGAATCGCGTAAGAACGATGACTGGAAAAGTTTTTTTCCTCATCTTGAAAAACTCATCGCCCTGAAAAAACGCGAAACAAAATTCTACAAGGCAAAAAAACCATACGACGCACTCATCAGACTTCATGATCGTGAGTTTGATTCTGATAAGATCAGAGTCCTTTTCGATGAACTTAAAACGGGGCTCATCAGGCTCAGGGCAAAAGTCGAAACTGACGGGACCTTCGTTAAAGTGAAGGACCTGAAAGGGCCCTTCCCGATTGACGCCCAGAAAGAGCTGTCTCTCAAAGTCGCAGAGATCTATGGTCTTCCGAAAGAGTTTTCTCGCCTGGATATTTCTACGCATCCATTCAGCATCAATATTTCTCCGCACGATCAACGAATCACCACCAGATATGTCACAGAAAACATCGATTCGCTTTCAAGTACGATGCATGAAGTGGGACACGCGCTTTATGAAAACCAGCTTCCTGCGGAATGGGAGGGCACTCCTTTTCAGGAAGCCGTTTCTCTTTCAGTTCATGAGTCTCAGTCGCGTTTCTGGGAAAATGTGATCGGTCGTTCGAAAGATTTTTCTGAGTTCCTTCATCCGGAGATGGTGAAAACATTTCCCGGAGCGATGAAGGGGATCAGTCCTGAAATTCTCTTCCACTATTTCAATAAATCGGTTCCTGGTCTGATCAGAGTGGAAAGCCCGGAACTCTATTATAATCTCCACGTCATTATCCGCTTTGAGATTGAAGAGAAAATCTTCAATGAAGATTTTCCCGTAGCAGAGCTTCCGTCTCTCTGGAACAAAAAATATAAAGAGTCTCTGGGATTGACACCAAAAAATTACCGCGAGGGAATTCTCCAGGATTCCCACTGGGCAAGTGGAGCCTTCGGTTACTTCCCGACATACACACTGGGAAATCTTATCTCGGGAAGTCTTGCGCGGATCATGAAGAAGGAAATTCCAAAGTTCAATACTCTCGTACGGCGTGGGGAACTTGCACCGATCAGGGAGTGGTTGAAGAAGAATATCCATTCGCATGGCAGGGCCATCAGCTCAAAAGAGATCGTGGGTGAAATCCAGGTGAAAGATTACCTCAATTACCTTGATGAGAAATTCAGGAGCTGAGCATGGAAGGAATTTTTCTCGGAGTCATGGAAATCAATGAGGCCAAAACTCATCAGCTGAAACTATCAGGCCTGGGAGTTAAGGTTGAACTGAAAACAAATGGTCATACCTGTACCACCGGATGCAAGGTCACAGTCGAAGTCTGGGGTGAGAATTCTGATGAAGAAAAACTGGCGCAGTATTTCCGGAAAGATTATCTGAAACATGTCCGGGGACATGAGCCGGTCTTTGAGCATCTGGCAGAAGTTTTTGATCCCACTAAAGAAAAAGTCATCTGCCAGGCCTGTGGAAAAGGTTTTTCTCCGCGGGCGACAGAATGTCCGGACTGCGGTCTTTATTATGGTCAGTAGTCACGCATAGTTATCGGTTCACTGACATCAATTTATGGCAAAGATTACTTAATTCCAATTTCGTTCCGGAATAAACTTCAGTCCAAGTTCTGGGAATCCTTCCTGTTCATGATTTCCCTTGACCAAAGTTCAGTTGGCTTTTTGGACTCACTCTAAAATCGGTGGAGTTGATAAAACATCGGAGCTCCCATGACGAGTCTCAATTCTTCACGTCTCGGTATCCTCGCCCTGACTGTTATTCTCACTTCGTGCAGCTGTAGTAGTGAGAAGGGAAGTGACTTCTTCTCAAAAGTGGATCCTCAGAGCGCTAACGGGATTACCCAGATTAATGTCGGCGAAACCGATGCCGGTTCTGAATCAGCAGGCGGGGCCGCTTCTTCCGGTGGAGCTGCTTCAGGCGGAGCAGTTTCTGCAGGTGCAACCGCAGCTGGTTCATCGACCGCTGGCTCAACTACTTCCGGTGCCACTGCTGCAGGGTCAACAACTGGTGCACCTCCGGTAGTCGTCGTAAAACCTCCTGTTGTCGTCGTAAAACCTCCTGTTGTCGTCGTCCCGCCACCGCCATCTGAAAAAGATATCTGTGAACCGTTAAAAGAAGAAGGCGAAGAAATCACTCTTGGATATGGTCTGGCAGGAAAGTTGTATGATGGGGCTCCCAATAAGATTAACAAATTCGATGAATTACTTTCGAAGGGAAAAGCACTCGAAGGTGTTATTTACATGAGTAACCTCAATATCCCGACGAGAAAGTTCGATAAAGGTTTCCCGCGTGAAAACGGAACAATGGTCATGAACGGCATGGGTCAGACTTTGATTGAGAATTTCGGTATTGAGTTCACCGGTTCTCTCGAGCTCATGGCCAATGATGAAGAGGGGTATTATGAAATCGGTCTCATTGCCGACGACGGCGTGTCGCTGGATCTGAACAAGGGACCTCTTCCGGAAGAAATGAAAAACGTTATTGATGCTGATCACACGACTCCGACTAAATTCTCTTGTTCTAAATTGCTGGTGCGTATGGAGAAGGGGAAAGCGATGCCACTTCGCCTCCGCTACTTCCAGGGTCCCCGTTACCATATTGCACTCATCATGACCTGGAGAAAAGTTGAGGTCCTGAACGCCAGTAGCGATAACTTTATCAAGAGTCAGCTGAAGAATCCCATTAAAGAAACCCGCTGTGGAATTGCAGGTAACAAGTTCTTCTTCGACCCGGATTCAGATTCTCATCCACAGATGGAATACACGGATATGCTGGACCCGGCGAAACGTGAAGTTCCATGGAAGATCGTAAAGCATAAGAACCTGCGTCTTCCTGCCGGCTACTCGAACAAAGAATGTGTAACGAAAAAACCTTAGTAGTCTTTGCGGCGGGAATCTTTTTTCTCGCCGTGCTTTTTCTTTGAATCAAGACGTTTTTTCACAGAGCTTTTTGTTGGCTTGGTTTTTTTTCTTGGCTTCGGCGGAATCGCCACCTTCTCAATCATGTCATGCAGTTTTTTGATACAATCATCAATGTTTGCCTTCTGAGATCTTTCTTTCTCAGAAGTCAGATGAACAATCCCTTCTTCATTCATGGAATTTCCAAAACGATCCCGGAACCTGAGTTTTACTTCCCAGGGAAGTGAGGGGGAGTTGCGGAGATCCCAGGTGAGATTGACCTTCGAATTCACTTTATTGACGTTCTGGCCGCCGGCGCCGCCGGATCTCGCAAACGTGAATGTGAACTCGGAAAAAGGAATAACAAATTTATCGATCATTGAGTAAGATCATAACATGAAGAATACGGCCTGGTATGCCTATGTCATCCGGACGGAAAACGGAAACCTCTACACCGGTATCACCACTGATATTGTAAGGCGTTTCAAGGAACATTCTTCGGGCAAGAAAGGGGCGAAGTTTTTCAGGACCTCTGCCCCTTCAGATTTGGTCTTCAAAAAGCGTTTCAAAAACCGTTCTGAAGCCTCTATTTTTGAGGCCCATTTCAAGGCCCTGACTCGTGCAAAAAAGCTTAAATATCTGGGTATTGTGAAGTAAGGCCGAACATCTTCTTTTATTCCTGATTAAATCTCATGGCAGCCTTAAGTTTCTACTTATTAAGGTCGATAAAACATATCTATGAACCAGGTTCTTGTTTATACCCAGCGGGAAGAGTTCCGCTCCTATCTCGATTCTGAATGTCTGAAGATCAAGGAATGCTTTCCGGTTTTCTACGACAAACTCGAAGAGCTTGAAACAATTCTTGGAATTTTTCCCAAGCTTGATGTTCTCGTGGTGGATGCTCCTCAGAGCAGGGCAGAGTTTGATATCCTTTCAGCATTTGTGAGAGAGAGGAAAGATAAGATCACTCACGTGCTTCTGGTTTCTGATAATCAGTCCGAAGATTACACGCGCGTTTTTCATTCCACAGACTGGGCATCCCTCCTTCAGCATCTGAAAACGATCCTCGGTGAAATCGGAGTCCCGGAGGAAGGCTTCGTGGGGATCCCGCTTGATTGCCTTATCCATTTCAATGTCATGCCATTTCCACTTTACCTCAATATCTCAACCGGTAAATTCATCAAGCGCATTCCTGCTTACGAAGCGATGGATGTAGAAGTGATTGAAAGTTACCGGAGGCGCGGTGTGAAAGAATTTTTCTTTGAGAGGCAATACGGAAAAGACTTCGCCACTATGCTCATGAATAACATGATCAACCGGGTGGAGAAGGATTACGACACTCCCGAGGAAAAAGAACAGGCGACTAGTGAAGTGTTCGGAACAGTCCGCGATATTCTCGCTTCCATTGGTCTCAAGCCCAGAGTTGTCGAACTTTGCAATACTCTCATGGCGCAAGTGATGGAAGATGTCGATAAAGGGAAGGGAGTTCAGGCCGTCAGCTACCTTCAGAAACTCCGCAGTAAACCGGAACTCGATTTCAATTACCGCCTGATTCAACTCACATCATTCATTGCCACTCAGATTCTGGATGGTCGCTCGCGCGCTCATAAAAAAGATGAGATCAAAGCAGTCATTTTCTCGGCTTTTTTCTGTGATATGGCCTTGAAAAATCCTGAGCATCTTCACTACCGGCACCTGAAAGATATAGCTCTTCTTCCGGAGGATGAGCGCGAAGAGATCAAATGGCACGCGAGTCATTCGGCTTCCATGGTTGAGTTAAATAAAATCGGAACTCCGGAAGCAGTTGTTATCATCCGCCAGCACCATGGGGATCTCTACGGAACTGATATACCTTCCGGTGTGCACTCTGATCTCCTCGATCTCTCCAAGTGCCTGATGGCAAGCCAGGATCTGGCCTACGCTCTT
>JAYVHR010000005.1:0-3728 GCA_043771075.1 Bacteriovoracaceae bacterium | reverse complement strand
AATGCAGCGGGAATTACTCTCCTTCACGGAAATCCCCTTCTCATTTCGGATGCGATTTCTATTTCCAGAAAAACTTACAGTAAGATTAAGCAGAATCTTTTCTGGGCATTCATTTATAACGTTATCGGCATACCGCTGGCCGCACTGGGATATTTAAGCCCGACTGTTGCGGGACTGGCGATGGCCCTTTCATCTGTCAGTGTCGTGATGAATTCTCTCCTTCTTAAAACCTGGAGACCAAATGAACATAGGTGAAGTTGCCAAGAAGAGTGAAGTCTCAGCGAAGATGATCAGAAAGTATGAAGAGCTGGGAATTATTCCCAAGGCAGGAAGAACCGAAAGCGGTTACCGGAGATACAAAGAAGATGATGTTCACATCCTTCGATTTGTGAAGCGTTCAAGGACTCTGGGATTTTCGATGAAGGAGATTAAAGCACTCCTTAGTTTATGGAAGAATAAAAATAGAAACTCAATCCAGGTGAAAAAGCTTACCTCACTCCACGTGATCGAACTGGAGAAGAAAAAACTTGAAATCGAAACTATGCTAAAAACTCTTAAGAATCTTTCTAAGCTTTGTCACGGTGATGAGAAGGCAGATTGCGCGATACTGGATGGACTTGCCGGTAGTCAAAATCAGTGCCATTAAGTAAAATATTCTGGTGCAACCTGGAGATAAAATGATCTTTTCATCAGCCGCCATTTTTGAGCGAAAACGCAGAACGGCCCTCGCTCTCAATACCGTTTTAAAAGACGACGATACGGTGCTGGTTTATTCCGGCACACCCATCCAAAAACCTGGCGGGCATGATCAGACATATTTCTTCCTCCCCCATCCAGATTATTTCTGGATCTCGGGATCCCGCCGCGCCTATGGGGTCAGTGCCTATTCAAAGACAGATGGCTGGATCGATTACATTCTTCCGGTGACACGCATGGAAAAAATCTGGGAAGGCGGAGCAGATGTCATTCCCGGAAAGGATCTCGCTGATTTCTCCCCGTGGATGGACAAAAGAAATTCAAAAAGAGTTTTCAATCTCACTCAGGAAAGTGATGAAGCCGAATGGCTTCAGATAAAAGAAGTTTTCAGCCGCGAACGAAGGATTAAAGACTCTGAAGAAATCGAACTGGTAAGACGCCTGGCCACGATTGCGAATGCCGGATATCAGAAACTCAAAACTTCCATTCGTCCGGGAATCTCAGAAAGACAAATCCAGCTGGATTATGAAATGGCGGTTCTCTACGCCGGCTCAGAGAAATTTCCTTACGATTCAATTGTCGGCACAGGCTCACATTCCGCCACTCTCCACGCTATACCAACTGCGAGAATCGTTAAAGATGGTGAACATGTTCTGATCGATGCCGGTGCGGACCTTCACGATTACTGCGTCGATATCACCCGTATTTTCCCTGCGAATGGAAAAAGAAGTGAACGCCTGAAAACGATTTATGATCTTGTCCTGAAAGCGCAGACTGAATCCATTGCCATGTGTGTTCCCGGAACAAAATGGAAAGATGTGCATCTGAAATCGGCCGAAGTCATGGCCCAGGGACTGATAGATCTCGGCATCCTCAAAGTTTCTGCTGAAGAGGCCATTCAAAATAATACGATCAGTGTTTTCTTCCCTCATGGAGTGGGACACATGGTTGGTCTTCGAGTCCGTGATGTCGGAGGTCCTCAAAATCCTGATCCAAAAAAATATGCCGGAGCACGCTTGCGCGTAGATATGGTTCTCGAAGAGAACCATCTTATGACCGTTGAACCGGGTTTATACTTCATCGAAGCATTACTCCACGATGCAGAAACACGTCGCACATTCGGTGACCAGGTGAATTGGCAGGAAGCTGAAAAGTGGCTCGATTTTGGCGGAGTCCGCATAGAAGATGATATTCTCACCACTTCACGCGGCCCTGATAATTTGACTGCTGTTGTTGAAAAATAAGCGCGTAAAGTAATTCAGTCTTCCTGGTGATAGCGTTTTTTTTGCCAAGGAGGCTTCATGAAATACATTCTATTAATGTCTCTCGTCTCAATGTCAGCGTTTGCAGGTGAAACATGGAACAAGACCAAAGGTCAGATCAATGAGACTGCTGATGGTGTAGACCGCGTAACTCGCGAAGGTATCCATAAAGGAAAAGCGAAATGGCAGGAACGCCAGGAAGCTGAAAGAATGGAAGAAGAAAGAGAAGAGCGCGCTGAGTACGAAAGACTGAAATTGAAATACGGAAAAGACGATAAGATCGTTGAATAACAAAAGGGAGCGAAAGCTCCCTTTTTTTTCATTTTTTTTTTTTTACGCCGCCGTCGAAGCTCTGCGTTGATTTAACCTAAGAAGAATCGGATCAGTTTCAGTTTCCACCCGGTATAAGGCGCATACCTCATCGTAGCGTCTCCCCAGAAGGGCTTCACCATCACCGATTTCCGGTGCGAGAAAAGATCAAAGCTTTGGCGTCCGTGATAAGAACCCACACCACTATCCCCGACTCCACCAAAAGGCAGAAGCGGATTGGTTAAGTGAACCATCGTATCGTTGACACAGGCCCCACCATAAGAAAGATTGGTGAGAACTTTTTCCTGAATCGCAGAATCTGTAGAAAAAAGATAAAGCGCCAGTGGCTTCGGTCGCGACTGGATATTTTTCATCACCTCATTGAGATCTGAATACGGAATTAATGGAAGAAGTGGCCCGAAGATCTCTTCCTCCATCACCTTGTCATTCCAGCCCACATCTTTCATCACCGTCGGTGCCATGAATTTTTCTTCGCGCACAGATGGTGAACTCATGATGACTTTCGAAGGATCAACGAGTTTCTGAAGACGATCGAAATGATCAGTGCTCACAATACGTCCGAGACTGTCAGAAGCATGAGGGTCTTTTCCGTAGAATTCCGTGATCGTTGTTGTCAGTTCTTTTGCAAACGCTTCGTAAATATCCTTGTGAACCAGAACATAGTCAGGAGCGATGCAACTCTGGCCCGCATTGAGGAATTTCCCCCATGCTATACGACGGGTGGTCGTTTTCAGATCAATATTCTTATCCACGATACACGGACTTTTTCCGCCGAGTTCAAGGCAAACAGGTGTCAGGTGCTTCGCTGCTTTCAGCGCCACAATTTTTCCCACGCGGGTTGAGCCGGTGAAGAAAATAAAGTCAAATTTATGCTCGAGCAGTGCGGTGGATTCTTCCACGCCGCCCCCGACACAATAAACATATTCAGGCGCAAATGTGGCGTTGATCAGTCTGACGAGAAGCTCCTGAGTTTTAGGAGTCGCTTCTGAAGGTTTCAGGATCGCAGTGTTTCCGGCCGCAATCGCACCGATGAGGGGCGAGACCGTCAACTGAAAGGGATAGTTCCATGGAGAAATAATAAGTGTATTCCCAAACGGCTCAGGAAGGATCTTCGAGCGCGCGGGCCAGCTCACCATCGGTGAACTTACTTTCTGAGGTCGTGACCATTTCTTTAAGCGCTTCATCACATAGCGGAGATCTTCTTTGATGTAGGCCACTTCAGTTGAGTAGGCCTCAAGCATCGGCTTTCCAAGATCAACTCTCAGTGCTTCTGAGATTTCTGCTTCATACTTTTCGAGTATCACCTGGAGCTTTTTTAAGGCTTCCATGCGGAATTCATAACTGCGGGTTTTTCCCGTGGCAAAGAATGTTCGCTGTCTCTCAACCAGTTCCGGAAGGGGGGATTTCTCAAAAGAAGGCACGAAAGTATTCGTCATGTTG
>JAYVHR010000004.1:0-3856 GCA_043771075.1 Bacteriovoracaceae bacterium | reverse complement strand
TGGTGACTCTCTCCATTTCGATGGTTCTTCTCGCCAAAGCTTCCCGGGATCTGCCAATTGGTACGGCCTACGCAGTCTGGGTAGGAATCGGGGCACTGGGCGCGGCCATCCTGGGAATTTTTCTTTTCAAGGAACAGGTCACACCGATGAGAATTTTCTTCCTGATTCTCCTCCTTACCTCGATAATTGGTTTAAAGGTAACTTCCGTATGAAAAACTGGTCCCATCTTTGTCCGGGTGACATCATTGATGTCATCGCTCCTGCTTCACCTTGCCCGCGTGAGAATCTCGATGCCGGTGTCCGCTGGATTGAAGAGCAGGGATATGTGGCCCGCGTTCCGGAAAAAATTATTCAGGGTGATGTTTTCTTTGCGGCCCCGCTGAAGCAGCAACTCGAAATGCTGAAAGAGGCCGTATACTCTGATTCTAAAATGCTCTGGTCACTTCGTGGTGGCCACGGGAGTATGCGCCTTATCCCCGCCATGGAGAAATGGAAAATTCCGAAGCAGACGAAACTCTTCATGGGCTTCAGTGATGTGACTGCCCTTCATCTTTTTTTTGGACAGAAATGGGGATGGCCTACTATCCATGGCAGAAATATAAGTGCGATGTCGCCTGAAAAAAATTCCGCCGACAGAAAAGAGATCGCAAAAATTATTGCCGGAAAAAAAGATATTATCGAATTCAAATCCCTCAAGCCACTCAATGATCTGGCAAAGAAAAATTCCCGTATCACAGGAAATATCACCGGCGGAAACCTGAAGCTCCTTCAGACTTCCATCGGGACAAAATGGGAGATGAAAGCAAAAGGCTCCATTCTTTTCCTCGAAGATGTCGGTGAGCGCGGATATGCCGTGGACCGGATGCTGGAGCAGCTCTGGCAGTCGGGAATCATTAACTCAGGTCTCAAGGCCCTCGTTCTGGGGGATTTCATCGAAGGCGAGGAAAAAGACGGACGCGATCTCACGGGGGTTGCCCTGAAGAGATTTGCCGAAAGGGCGCCGTATCCCGTCTTTAAAGGCCTGAAATGCGGCCATGGTGACATTAATTTCCCGATTCCCCTCCATACCCGGGCGGAAATTTCCGGCCGGAATCTCAAGGTCGAAACTGGCGGACTTTCCCTCTGAAAATTGGGCCGCTACTGGTGTTGACTAGCCATATTAATTTGATAGAAATAACTCGCAATTTAAGTGAAGGGCAAATACCCGTTTAAAAAGCGAGCTCCGGCCTCTTAGCCGGCTTTTTTGGAGTCAATTATGACAACAAAAGGTCCCATTACTCAGTTCATGAATCATCACTATCGTCACTTCAATGCTGCTGCCATGATGGACGCGGTTAAAGGTTACGAAGCTCACATCACTGGCGGCGGAAAAATGATGGTCACACTCGCAGGTGCGATGTCCACGGCCGAACTCGGAATCTCTCTTGCTGAAATGATCAGAAACGGAAAAGTTCACGCGATTTCGTGTACTGGTGCGAACCTCGAAGAAGATATCTACAATCTGGTTGCTCATGAACATTACGAGCGCATCCCGGACTGGCGTGCTCTCACGAAGCAAGCCGAGCAGGATCTTTACGACAGACATCTCAACCGCGTAACGGATACTTGTATCCCGGAAGAAGCAGCGATGAGAAAAATCTGGTCGATCATGGCCAATGAATGGCAGGAAGCTGAAGCGAAAAATGAACGTTGTTTCCCGCACGAGTTTTTCTACCGCGCTCTACTTAAAGGTAAATTCAAAGAGCATTACCAGATCGATCCGAAGAATTCATGGATGCTGGCCGCTGCTGAAAAAAATCTTCCGATGGTTGTTCCAGGTTGGGAAGATTCGACTCTCGGAAATATGTATGCCTCTTTCTGCATGCGCGGAGAAGTGAAGAATGTTCACACCGTTCGCACTGGTATCGAATACATGACTTCACTCGCCGAGTGGTACATGAAGACTGCTGAAACAAGCTCAATCGGTTTCTTCCAGATTGGTGGCGGTATCGCCGGTGACTTCCCTATCTGTGTTGTGCCCATGATCCGTCAGGATCTTGAGAAAACTGATATCCGTCTTTGGGGCTATTTCTGCCAGATTTCTGATTCAACAACTTCTTACGGATCTTATTCGGGAGCAGTTCCGAATGAGAAAATCACCTGGGGTAAACTCTCCCAGGACACTCCAAGTTTTATCGTTGAGTCGGATGCAACGATCGTTGCTCCCCTCATGTTTGCTCATATTCTTGGTTGGTAACATTCAAATTTTCTCAGGGCCCCACACGGGGCCCTTTTTTTTACTGCCTTATAATTCTGGCATTCTGTGGTTTAGTAAAATTGGCCTATCATTCTGCTCTGGCAATTATTGCTCTATCAAGAACACTAAATAGTCGCGTGATTCCAAAGAGCTAGCTCTCACTTCTTTAATAAACCTCATAATATGAATATTTGTGAAGGTCCTCTGAATGTTCGGACTTAAAATTCCGATAAGTTCAGAGAATGTAAGGAAGTATGACGAAACTCTTAATCTTGTTACTAACTATTTTTATCGCAACCGGATGCCAGACATCCGGCGGTGGTGCTGAAGGCGGCGGAATCGTCGCTGGTCACACCGTGGTTGATAACAAGTTCACTCTCGCTACTCCGAATAACGTCACCTATCTTGCCGGACAAACAATTAATTTTTATCTCAGCTTCCCGCTCAACGTAGTGGTGACAGGAACTCCGAAACTTTCACTCACGATTGGCTCAACAGCAGTTGATGCAAATTTCACAAGTGTGTCTTCGAACATTCTGACGTTCCAGTATGTCGTGCAATCGGCGGATTTTGATAACAACGGAATTGCCGTTTCGGCCACACTTAATAAAAACGGCGGAACCGTCGTTTTTAACGGCAGCACTGAAACCAGCACAGTCATTCAGGTTCCATCGCTTTCGACAGTCCAGGTCAACGGTCCAGCGGGAGCGGCACCTGTTGCTTCCAACATCACACCCGCAGCTTTTAATGAAGATACTTCCAGTACGGTTACTCTTTCTTACACAGATGCGGAAAGTGATCTCGCAACCAGTTGTACCGTTGGAGGACTGAATAAAGTCACTGTCACAACGGCCTGTGCCTGTGCCGCCGGAGTTTGTACCGTGGGTATCACCGGTGCCACTAACCAGAACGGAGCGGCCTTCTTTACATATACAGTGACAGCAGCGGGCCAGACATCGAACACGGCGACTGCAAGTTTTACACTGACTCCGGTAGCTGATGCTCCTATTGCGAACAATATTACTCCAGCTGCTTTTAATGAAGATGCAATAAGCACAATCACACTAAGCTATTCTGATGGAGAAGGTGATCTCGCAACTGCTTGTACGACATCAGCTCTTACAAATGTCACAGTGACTACACCCTGTTCGTGCGCAATCGGTGTTTGTACGGTCAGTGTCCAGGGGACTGCAAACTACAGTGGTGCCGCGAGCTTTGGTTACACAGTCACTGCCAATGCTCAGACTTCAAATACAGCAACTGCAACTCTGGCGATCACTGCAGTTAATGATGCCCCTGTAGCTGCTAATATCACGCCAGCAGCTTTCAATGAAGATATCCAGAGTGTCATCACTCTCTCTTATACAGATACAGAAAGTAGCCTTGCAACGGCCTGTTCACTCACTGGTTTGACAAACGTTTCGATTACTCAGGCATGCGCATGTAACGGAGCTGGTGTTTGTACCGTTGGTGTCACGGGATCTCCCCTCAATAGAAATGGAGCTGCGAGCTTTAACTACACCGTGACTGCGGGCGGACAAGCTTCGAACTCTGCAAGTTCGACTCTCACTATCACTCCAGTGGACGATGCTCCTGTTGCATCCAATATTACACCGGCAA
>JAYVHR010000003.1:0-3340 GCA_043771075.1 Bacteriovoracaceae bacterium | reverse complement strand
CTGGGACAATCTAGACCGCATGTCGTTCACGGAATGGCTTCGCCGTGAGTTTGGTGAAATTCATCCGCACATCATGGAACTCATCACTCTGTACTGCTGGTCATCTTTTACGGCGAGTCCTACAGAGATTTCCGCTGCTCATGGAATGTACTTTTTTATCAATGATACCTGCGGCTCCCCGATGGTTTTCCCGGGCGGAAACGGATTCATTGCTCAGGCAATGGTCGATAAAATCAAAGCGCGCGGAAACGTGACGATGAAGGCCGGCGCATTCGCTGTGGATATCGTCATGGTGAATGGAAAAGCACAGGTCTGCTATAAGAATGAAAACGCTCTGGAAACAGTGACGGCCACGAAATGTATTGCGGCCTCACCAAAAATGGTGATGAAACATGTGATCACCGGACTTGATCCTGCTCAGAAAAAAGCGATGGATGATATTGGCTACCGCGCTTATCTGGTTGCTAACATCTTCCTCCGGAAGAAGATTTCTTCGCGCGGTTACGATATGTACACGATGAAGGGAAAAGTTCCGACGAGTGAGTATAACGATTCAAGAGACCGCGTTTATACCGACATCGTTTTCGCTGACTGGTCATTAAGGGATAATGTCGATGCCACGGCCCTCACTCTTTATCTCCCGCTCCCGTATGATATGGCCCAGCAATATCTCTTCGTAGATACGCTTTATCAGAAATACGAAGACCGCCTGAAAGCAACTCTCCCGCAAGTGCTCGCTTCACTGGGTATTACCTGGGCCGATGTTGATGGGTGGAGACTTGTTCGCTACGGCCATTCGATGCCGGTCGCGGCCAGAGGAAAAATTGCTGACGGAACTTTTGAGCGCGCCTCGAAAGATATCGCAGGATGTATCTTCTTTGCCAATCAGGACAACTGGGGAAATCCGTGTTTTGAAACGAGCTGGAAGTCAGCGGTGGAAGTCGTAAAAAAAATCAGGTAAAAAAAAAGGGCCGCAAAAATGCGGCCCCATCAAAACGAAACTATGCTTCGCGAATGACGTATTTGTCTTTTCCTGCATCAACCATCTCTTTCAGTTCTTTACCAACTTTAAAGAAGGGAACTTTCTTCGGAGATACCTTCACCACTTTGCCTGTCTTAGGATTTCTTCCCTCGTAAGCTTTGTAATTACGGTTAGCGAATGAACCGAATCCGCGGATTTCAATTCGTTCGTCATCAAAGAGTGCCTGAATCATGCTATCGAAACAGATATTCACAATCTTCTCCGCTTGGTGGTGAGGAAGATTTGCTTGTTTCTCAATTACAGCGATCAGATCGGCCTTAGTCATGTCAGTCTCCTGTTACTATGATTTTAGCAGTTTATCGGTTTCTTCACCAAAATACTTTAGCGGAGAAAGCCGATGTAAAACGAGCGGTTTAGTCGGCTAATGCCTCTAAATAGGGGCAACTAGGTCGAATTTATTGAAAAGTTCGTGCCGGAATTCACTGCCTTGTAGGGAACAGGCCTTTCAGGCCGATAATCACATCAAGTAATTACGCCGGGACTCGATAAGACATCAGTAGCTGGCACGAGGTTTATGGATATGGACTCTCGATTTTATTCAATATTACGGATGATGATTCTCATGCTGATGAGTCTCTGGTTCGTATCATGCCAGGACACCATCCCCAACCGCGCGACCATTACTCCCGATGAATTCTTAGAAGATCCGGATCCGGTTTGTGAAACTGGTGAGCAGATTGAAACCGGCACAGACGGTAAAAAATCCTGCGTAAAAATCAAAGTCACGCGCCCGGACGGTGCTCTCAAATTCAAGACAGATTTTTGCGGATGTAAGGATAGGAAGCCGGTGACATTCGGTAACTGTACAAACTTCTGTGCAGATAAAGTCACGGGTGGGGCCGCGATCCTTTATGCTTCATTCAATGTGACTGAAGCGATTTCGCTCTCAGGTCTCGAGAACGTTTTCAATTTCTGTAACCTTCCTATTGAAGGTGATACTGCAAACCCACGTTGTCAGCTCCAGGCCAAGGATGAATCCGGCGCAATCACAGGCATTGATGTCGTGACCGTCGCGAATTCAAACTCTATTAAAGTAGATATTTCCAACCTTCCAGAAGACAAAACCTTTCTTCTCACTCTCGTGGAAGTGAACTCGAAAGCCAAATCCGATACGATTCAGATCGTAAAAGATTCTTCGCAGATCAACGTCGATCTCCTGGGAACACTGAAGGTTGCTCCGATTTCACAGTTCACCTGTATCATCCGCGACTTTGAAGTGGAGGAATTCCCATCGGGTGCCACTGACTATTACTACAACTTCGGTTACCGCCGCCATTACTACTATCTTCCACGTAACGTTCCCGATCCGCTTCAGGGCCTTTCCCGCGAAGCCTTCTGTCACGATATCGTGAAATACGGAAACCGCGACAGTGCGATCTTCCCTCGCCTCGAGAACATTCCCGGAATCTTCAATTTCTGGGACACCCAGGATCCGCGCTTCTTTGATAATAACGGGAACACTTTTCTTGATGTCAATGATGTGATCGTTCAGAAGACCAAAAATTTCGGCGGATCAATTCCAGCGGCATCAAATTTCTTCGCGAAATTCTCGGGCCTTCAGCTCGTGATTGTCGACCCGAACTCAACGACCACAAGTACGACTGCTAATCAGCCGGCACTTGGTTATTACATGGCCCCATGGATTGATACGAACTCTTCCAGCTACCGTTCATTCTGCCTCACGAGCACGCAGTACAACAGCACCAATGCCCTTTATAAGGCGTTCCGTGATGTGATTGGTGTGGATACGGAAGGTATTTATATCGCTGAGAAAGCACCGGAAGTGATTACAAATGTTAATGGTGCTGATGTTCCCACGAAGGCTGACTATCTTCTTGTCCGCGAAGCCGATCTCAAGGCCGTGTGGTTTTATGTGAAAAACGGCGTCCTTACGCAACCGACGGAAGACAACGTCGCAAACGTCACTACTTACTTCTATTATCCGCTGAACAAGCTCACACCATTCGTGAAGTCTTCCACTCAGAAGCTTTATCGTGTGAAGAGTGCCCAGGAACTCGCCAGTGGCGGAGTTTCAAGCGGATCAACTTCACAAACCGGTACTCCCGGAAGCTTCCCTCCGCACGACAAAAAAATCGGCTGTATTCCTAAGCTTTAAATGTAGCGCTTGATGATGATAAGAATAGGTTTCATCTCAGTCTGAAAGACGAGAAAGAAGCTGGAAATGGTAATGACAGAAATCGTTATGGAAAACATTAACGATGCCAGTGTCCGGTATCCCCTGCTCCAGTATTTCGATACGAAAAGGTTCCTTGTAAAATAAGAAAGGAACATGATCAC
>JAYVHR010000002.1:0-2834 GCA_043771075.1 Bacteriovoracaceae bacterium | reverse complement strand
GAAACTCATAAGAAAGCCGCCTACCATATGGCAAGCGAGCTCTATCACAAGTACAACGTCGGGATGCTTCGCCTGAAGTTCACTCTCTCGCGCGCCAACCAGAGTGCTGATGAGCAGATTCCGGGACTCGAGAATCTGAAAGAAGAAGATGTTGTGATCGGTCTTTATGAAGGCTTCATGGAATTCAGGAAGCGAGTTCCGGAATTCAATTTTGTCCTCTCACCATGCTTCCGGAAAGAACCGAACTTTTACGATGCCGCACATTTTGGAAGCAAGAAAGAACACTTCCTCTATCAGGTGGATAAGATCGTTGAGATGCTTGATAAGCATCCCTACCTTCGCGATTACCTGAAAGAAGTTGATACGGTAGGCTCGGAGAAAGATCTTTATCGCAAGGGTCACTTCGCGGAGATGCAGCAGGGATTCCGAAAGCTTCACTTCAAAGGTTTTGCGATCCGTTCCCACCACGGCGAAACATGGCACACTCTGAAGAAAGGTGTTCAGGCCGTCGATAATGCTCTCAATATCTGGCACATCGATACGCTCGAGCATGGACTTTCCCTCGGGATAAATCCGAACTTTTACTTCCACTCTCTTTTCCTTCGTCTCGCGATGGAAAATGAAAGAGGACATGGTGTAAAAGAGGGATCTTCCGATTGGAAAGAGCTCATGGATATGGACTGGCGTGAGTACGCCCATATCCGTGAAAAACTTTTTAACGGTGAACGACTGATCCAGGAAGAGCTCCGTGAGTTTGTGAAAGTAAAATTTCACACCGCCCGAGAAGTGGAACATTACCAGCATGACGTTCTGAACCGGATGATCAATAAAGGCGTGGGTCTCATTGCTCTTCCCAGTTCCAACAATAAGCTCACGAACTCTTTCCGCGACTACAAGGATCATCCCTTCTCCTGGTGGGAAAAGAAGAACCTGAAGCTCGGTGTGGGGACTGATAACTACATCACTCTCAATACCAACTACATCCAGGAACTCCTGATCCTTCTTTTCACGGATCCGGATAATCTCAAGATTACAAAACTTCTGATGGTGGCAACCGGTGAGACAAGACGCCCGTTCCTTTCGCAGCTTCTGTGGAAAATGCGTGGCTGATCAGAATTAAAGTCAAAAAAAAGGGACCCGATCGGGTCCCTCTTAGAAAAATAATTGAATCAGATTACTTAATTGTCGCTGAAGTTTTTTCTCCACCGATGAGAGCAGCTTCGGCCGTTCCACGGTAAGTGATCACTGCCGTACAGAATTTTCCGTTAGCTCCTGCCATCGTGTTGTAATAAGCAGGCTTCGATGACTTGTGATCGACAACAACCTGAACGAAAGCAGGAGCAGCAGTCGCACCTTCAACTGAACCGCAAAGTTCAGCGAGTGGGCTCAGCATGTCCTGAGACGTACGGATGTAATTGAATGATGTGATTTTCACTGTCGCGGCCATGGCAGACACAGAAGCGAGAAGACAAACAAAGCCCAGAATCTTCTTCATGAGAAACTCCTTGAATTGGTACTTGCAGATAGTTTTTCAGTTTAAAGAGAGCTTGGCATGACGCGAGGCTATTTCATGAAAGATTTGAGAAGGCTCGAAGCCGCTATCGGGGCAGTGATGGAATTATTTAAAAGCGATGCTTTCATTTTCTCAATCTCAGACGCAGAAACATTTTCGTGAAAAAGTTGAGTAAGCCCCTCGTGGATGAGTGACATCATCCATTCCACATTCTGATCTTTTCTCCGCTTCGCAATCTTCTCTTTTCTCTCGTTGAGAAATGTTTCAATTGCCGAGGCCACTTCCGGAAGACCTGACCTGGTCACAGCAGAACAGGAAAGAACGGAAGGAATGTATCCGGTATCATGACGAAGAATCTCAAGGGCCTTCTGATAGTCGTGTTTGGCCTTCTGAATAACTTTCTGATTGTCGCCGTCATCTTTGGTCACGACAACCATATCGACCATTTCGAGGATTCCACGCTTGATGCCCTGGAGATCATCACCTGCTCCCGGCTGAAGCAGCATGACGAAAATATCCACCATCTGCGCAACTGCTGTTTCGGATTGTCCGACACCGACAGTTTCCACCAATACATAATCAAAACCGAAAGCTTCACACAGAAGGAGTGTTTCGCGCGTACGGCGGGCGACACCTCCGAGCGTTTCTCCGGAAGGGCTTGGGCGGATAAACGCCAGTGGATCAATCGCGAGTTCATTCATCCGAGTTTTATCACCGAGAATGGATCCTCCGCTCACCTGCGAAGTGGGATCGACGGCAAGAACCGCAACTTTGTGTCCCTGTGACGTGAGAAATTTTCCGAAAGCTTCGATGAATGTACTCTTCCCTACACCCGGAGTTCCCGAAATACCCAGGCGTTTCGAGTTTCCGGTCTCAGGCAATAGTTTTGTGATGAGTTCCTGTGCGAGCTTCTGATGATCAGGATGACTGCTCTCGACTAAGGTAATCGCACGTCCAAGGATGGTGCGGTCCTTATTCTTAAATCCATCGAGATAATCCTGCAGCGTGAGTATTTTTCTCAAGAGTGCCCCAGAGTCTGGTTCAATTTTTTGATGAGTTCGCGGGCAGCATCAGCGATCACTGTTCCAGGGCCAAAAATTCCGGCCACACCCATCTGATAAAGTTTGTCATAGTCCTGAGGAGGAATCACTCCCCCTACAGTCACAAGAATATCTTCACGATTAAGTTTTTTAAGTTCCGCTTTCAGTTCCGGCACGAGTGTTAAGTGTCCTGCCGCGAGTGATGAGACTCCGATAATGTGCACGTCGTTTTCGACAGCTTGTCTGGCCGTCTCATCCGGCGTCTGAAAAAGTGGTCCCAC
>JAYVHR010000001.1:0-2419 GCA_043771075.1 Bacteriovoracaceae bacterium | reverse complement strand
TGTTTTCTACGGCATTACCGTAACCAGCTCTGGTATCAAAGAAATGATATGTTTCTCCCGGGCGCTGAGTGCGGATCATGTACATGATTCCCCGCTCATGATTCAGGATATATTTTTCTTTTTTATTTCCGTCGTATCTCAGAAGAACAAACTCTTCTTCTTTCGAAAGATCTGGTTCACGCTCAGGAATTTTCGTCCTGAAGTAGTTCAGATATCGATCTTCTTTTTCTGATGTCAGCGTAGGATCTTTACAAGGAAAAAGGGGCTCGTATTTTCCCTGATTCTCCACCAGACAAACTTTCTTCATGTCGGCGACTTCAGGTCTCAGACGGATTACAAGTTTCTTGATGAAATCAAAATCCACATCACCCTTCCCCTTGAAGAGTTTAACCAGCCAGTGCGTGCGGCGATCACCATTTACTTTCGGCTCAATATAAAAGAACACGCGCTTGATCCGGACTTCCTTAAACATTTCCGGAAATTCAGGCGTTGGCTGATGGAAATACATCTCAGTGCGACCTGCACCCATGGCCACACCAATATTGGCGATCATCTTGGCGATACCGCCGGCAATGAAGCCCAGATCCGGGAGGGGAGAATCGAAGGGATCAGTCGTAATAAGGAGCGGGATCGTTTGCCGGAGCAGTTTCCCGTCCCCATAGGCTTCGGCAAAAGTGCGAGAATCGACATCGGACTTAATGACGGATTTCTGCCCGCAGCCCAAAAGACCGAATATCAAGCACATAAACAATAGATGTTTGTCGAATTTCATTGTTAACCTATAGATAGTACAACCGGCGGCCACTATATCGCACTGTCCAAAAACTAACAGGGATTTTTACCTTTTTACAGTCCCCCCCACCCTTTCTCCTGACGCGCAGCAATTAAGACTAAAATCTCTCATCACTACGAGGGAGTTCGTTCTTGAAATTGTTTCTGGCAATGTCGCTATTTTGCTTTCTGGGAAATGCCTACGCTCAGACATGGGCCCAGCTTCCTAAGGGTGTTCGCGCCCTCGGGTACAGAAACGTCACAACGACTCCGATTAAATCGAACTTCAACCAGTTCCGTTCTGAGACCTCTCTTTCGACAAATTTCCGTGTGGATGCCATTACGTTGAATGATATCTCGAACAATATTCTCATTCCCGGTCAGGATATTGATGAGACCGCTTACAAAAATCTTCTCGTCGGAGAGTATGGTGTTGATGCCCAGGCGCGTGCCAACGTGAACGGTTTTGGTTTTGCTTACGGACTCACTGACAAACTGATGCTCTATACTGAAATTGCTTATTACAATGCCAATGTGACTTCAAGAATCAAGCGCACGAAAGGCAACAACTACAAAGAAATCGAACAGTATCTTCGCTCTAAAGGAAATATCACCTACAGCGATAAGCAAGTGGCGGAAATCCTCCACAATATGATCGACCTCAACGAACAGAATATTCAGTCAGTCATCACCAACTACTATAATTATAAGCCCATCGGGACGTGGCAGGGCCAGGGCTACGGCGATATGGAAACTGGTGTGATGATTAAAGCGATCGATAAGGGAACATGGGGCCTTCAGGTTTATCCCGGTGTGGTTCTCCCTACAGGAAGACAGGATGATCCGGATATTCTCCAGGATATCGGTTTCGGTGACGGTCAGTTCGATGTGTTCGGTGAACTTGGAACTGGTTACATCGTGAATGATAACTTATCTTTCGGAACAAGATTTCGTTACACGTATCAGGCCCCTTCGAAAAAAGAACTTCGTGTGCCGACGGCAAGAGATTTCTCTCTCTCATCTCAAAAAGGCGAATTTGATGTGAAGTATGGCGACAAGCTTAACTTCATGGTGAACTCAACAGTCGCAGTGAATGACTGGTTCTCATTCACGCCGGTTTACCGCTATCTCTATCAGATGAAATCTGAATATGATTCTTCATTCGGCGCTGCCAATGATTACCTTTCCTACAACTCAGACAAACAGGAACACCAGGTTCAGCTGACAGCTTCGGTATCTTCTATCCAGCCCTTCCTGAAAAAGAAATTCGCCCTTCCGGCGCAGTTTAATTTCAACATCGTACAGACAGTGAGTGGTAAGAACGTTCCGAAAGTCGGAAGATTTGAAGTGGAATTAAGGCTTATCTTCTGATCGCAGACGGATAACAAGAGGTTCGATTTCTTTCATCACAGAATCAGCAATCAAAGAGTGACCAAGTGTAGTCGTGTGGCCCCATGTTGCACGGAACTTATCCTTAAAAATTTCGAAGTACCCGTAAGTCTGCAGGGCCTTGCTGAAATTTTCTTCGTTAGAGATAAACACCACTCCATCTTTATTAATAAAATTATTCCTGAGTTCTTCCAGCGGAAGAGTGGGATACTGCATGGCCGCAAGTTGTATTTTCTTCTTCCTCAGCAACTCAACCATT